>PWTO01000075.1 GCA_003562815.1 Chromatiaceae bacterium
AATTGGGCACGGAAGCGCTTGCGCCCGCCGAAGCACAGGCGCACCGTGCCGTTGGCGTGATCGGTCTCGAATTGGGCGAGCCTCGCTTGCTGCCTCGCCAGCCGGCGTTGTTTCTGGTGGCGCTTGGCGCTCAGGTGCCGGCGCTCATCGGGTTCCAGCGCTTGGGCCAGGCGTTTGTCGAGTTTGGCGATGACCTTCTTGGCCTTCTTGATCCGCGTCTTGGCCTCGTCGATCAACCCAGTCCGGCGCTCCTTGATCGAAGCCATCTTGCCTTTGAGGTGGATGGCGACGGCGTTAAACTGCCGGGCAGTGAGACCGAAGCGGATCAGATAGCTCGACTTGAGCGCGGCCGGTTCGCAGCCGGCGGCCAGATCGGCGAACAGTGCCCGCTCGGCCCGACCGTAGAGATCGGCATAGGCACCGAGCGCGGCATCCAGCGAGCCATCAGGATCAGGGATGCGCGTCTGGTAGGTGCGTTGGGCCTTAGCCGGCTTTTTCGCTCGCGTCATTCGTTGCATCCTGATCTTGGCTCTGCTCAACCAGCCGCTTGGCGCGATTGGTCGCCGAACGTCGTTCGTAGAGCACCGACCGCTCGCGCGTCGCCCGCCGGGGCCTCTTCAGCCACCTCCACCAGGAGGGTGCCGGTCTCGGTTTGGTGCACCGGTGCCGGCAGCTTCCCCGCCTTGTACCCGTTCCACGCGGTGCGCTAGGCAATCCCTTGCTGCTTGGCCCAGACGCTGAGTTTGATGCGCTTCATGCGGAACATGAATAGCGCAAAAGGCTGTGTCCGTCTATGTTTTTGTTCAACGGATAGCACCCTCGGATGGGGCCATGCGCGACTTCAGTCCTGGATATAAAAGTAACGCCAGGGGCCAATCTCCACGCGCTCCAGCAAATTGAAGAGTGCGGGTAAAGGCCGCCCCTCGCCGGGGAAGACGGGCTCGATGCCGATGAATAGACGTCCAAAACCAGCGTGGCGTCCCCAGTTCCACTGCCAACCGGGAGAGCGGGCTCCGCAGCTCGTGCAGCTCAAGATGTCGCTTGCGTGATCGCTGTTAGTGCCGGTATCGGTGCCCGTCTCCGGATCAAGCTGCTGGCGCCAGATCGAGACGGCGCTCCGACATTCGGGACAGCGCGGTGGACGGCTATTGCGGCCGCTGCGAAGTTGCGGAGCCTCGAAAGGCCCTTCAAGGCCCATCGCGAACGCGTGCGGGCTTCCCGGCGCCTGGTCGAGTTGCACGGCACAGCCTGTGAATCCGATGTATTCGAAGAGGCGATCACCGGGTCCAAAGCGCATCGGCTGTGCCGATGGCGCGGCCCCGATGAGCCCGCCCTCCTGCAGGACCGCCGAGAGGCATGACAGGCCTGCCGTGGCCATCGGGTTCTCTGGTGTCAGCAGCAGGCGGCCGTTATGGAGCCGTGGGTTCGTCAACAGCCTGGGTCGACTGCTCATCGAGCGCGATGACTCCTGAGCGATGCGTGCATGCGCGCTTCCGCCCTAAGAATGCGGTGAGGTCGCCGCGCGCTCAATCCCGGAGAGCGCGCGCACGGCAGCCACGGCCGCATGGCCAGCGGTGTCGATATCCGATTCCTTGCCAGAGAGTGTCAGGCGACCGAAGGCACCGACCGCACGCACGTCGATCAGGGTGATATTCGCCGCCTTCTCGGCCTCATTGGCGGCATAGACGATGTAACCGGCCGGTTCGGTCTCGAGGATGAACATGCTCTGCCCGGGCAGAATCATCGAGCCACGCCGATTCTGGCGGTTGATCAAGACCGTGTGATCCGGGGTCATGGCGCGAATCACCTCGTTCCAGGCGATACGGCATTTCTGGCGATCGTCCTCGCGCGCGCGCAAGGTGCGCAGGACCGCATGCCCAGCCTCCAGCACATCGCTTTGATCGCGCTGATGGATGACCATGGAGCCGAAGGCGCGCTCGACGACCTGCTGGCCGAGGTGGACGCGGGTCGCCTTCAACGCCACGTCGGTCAAGCGATGCACCGCCATCCCCGGCGAGACCTCGATCCACATGCAGGCATCGCCGGGCACCGGGAGGAAGCCTTGAGAGACGGTCCCCATGTACTCGGCGAGCTGAGGCTGGAGCGAATCGATATAGATGTAGGTGCGAAGCTTGATCATGCGGTCTCTTCCCGAGAGGGGGCAGTCGTTCCAGCGCATCGGAATCGACCGCGAATGATACCGCAAATCCCAGCCACGGACCGGCTGGGCATCGCGGCGCATCGGCACAGGCCCGGCAAGTAGACTCAGCGACGGGCGCGAAAGAATGCGCGCAGCAGCGCAGCGCAGTCATCGGCGAGCACCGCACCCTGGCACGCGGTGCGATGATTGAAGCGGCTATCCGACGGCAGTAGATCGAACACCGAACCGCAGGCGCCGCCCTTGGGATCGCTGGCGCCATAGATGACGCGCCGAATGCGGGCATGGACGATCGCTGCCGCGCACATCGCGCAGGGCTCCAGGGTGACATAGAGGTCGGCGCCTGGGAGTCGATAGTTTTCGACCCGCTTGGCTGCCGCGCGCAAGGCCTGGATCTCGGCATGGGCGGTCGGATCGTGGCTTGCGATCGGTCGATTCCAGCCCTCGCCGAGGAGCTTGCCGTCGCGCAGGATCAGCGCTCCGACCGGAACCTCGCCTTCATCGGCGGCGCGGGTGCCAAGTTCAAGGGCGCGCCGCATCCAGCGTTGATCCAGCGGCTGCTCTACTCCCACTCGATGGTGCCCGGCGGCTTGCCGGTGATGTCGTAGACCACGCGCGAGACCCCCGGCACCTCATTGACGATGCGGGTGCTCACGCGATCCAGGAACGGATAGGGGAGATGGGCCCAACGCGCGGTCATGAAATCGATGGTCTCGACCGCGCGCAACGCGATCACATGCTCGTAGCAGCGGTTGTCGCCGACCACGCCGACCGAGCGCACCGGCAGAAACACCGCGAACGCCTGCGAGACCTGATCATAAAGCTCCGCCCGACGCAGCTCCTCGATGAAGAGGTGATCGGCCAACCGCAGCGTATCGGCATAGTCCTTTTTGACCTCGCCGAGAATGCGCACGCCGAGCCCAGGACCAGGGAAGGGATGCCGATAGACCATCTCGGCCGGCAGTCCCAGCTCGATACCGATCCGCCGGACCTCGTCCTTGAACAGCTCGCGCAGTGGCTCGACCAGACCCAAGCGCATCCGCTCCGGCAGCCCGCCGACGTTGTGATGCGACTTGATCACCTTGGCCTTGCCGGTCTTGGCGCCGGCAGACTCGATCACATCCGGATAGATGGTGCCTTGGGCCAGCCATTGGACGCCCGGCAGCTTGGCCGCCTCGGCCTCGAAGACGTCGATGAAGGTATTACCGATGCGCTTGCGTTTTTCCTCCGGATCGCTGACGCCGGTGAGCCGATCCAGGAACTGGGCCTGGGCATCGACGCGCAGCACACGCACGCCCATGTGGCGGGCAAAGGTCGCCATCACCTGATCGCCCTCGCCATGGCGCAGCAGTCCGTTATCGACGAAGACGCAGATCAGCCGATCGCCGATGGCACGATGCAGCAGTGCGGCGACCACCGAGGAATCCACCCCTCCCGAGAGGCCGAGCAGCACCTCGTCGTCCCCGGTTTGAGCCTGGATGGCGGTGATCGCGTCGTCAATGATGTTGGACGGCGTCCAGAGTCGCCGACAGCCGCAGATGGCGTGGCAGAAGCGCTCGATGATGCGCTGACCCTGGTGGGTATGGGTGACCTCGGGATGGAACTGCACGCCATAGAACCGGCGCGTCTCATCGGCGATCCCGGCGAGCGGGGCATTGTCGGTCTCGGCGATCACCGAAAAACCCTCGGGCAGCGCTTCGACGCGATCGCCATGGCTCATCCAGACATCCAACAGCCCATAACCCTCTGGGCTGGTGTGATCTTCGATCTCGCGCAACAATTGCGAATGGCCGCGGGCGCGTACCTGGGCATAGCCGTACTCGTGCTGTTGCGCTGGGGCGACCCGGCCACCGAGCTGGGCGGCCATGGTCTGCATCCCATAACAGATGCCGAGCACCGGCACGCCCAGCTCGAAGATCAGTGGCGCCACGCGCGGTGTTTCTTGCGCATGCGCCGATTGCGGACCGCCGGAGAGAATCACCCCCGAGGGCGCGAACGCGCGCACCGCCTCGGACGGCATCTCCCAGGGATGCACCTCGGAGTAGACCCCGGCCTCGCGCACCCGACGCGCGATCAGCTGCGTGTACTGGGAACCGAAATCGAGGATCAGGATGCGATCGGCATGGATATTGGGCATGGGGCTTAGTTGTCGATGCGGTAATTCGGCGCTTCTTTGGTGATCTGCACATCGTGGACGTGAGATTCGCGCATCCCAGCCGCGCTCACGCGCACGAACATCGGCTTGGTGCGCATCTCCTCGATCGTTCGGCAACCGGTGTAGCCCATGCTCGAGGCGAGCCCGCCGACCAGTTGCGTGGTGACGTTGAGCACGCTGCCCTTGTAGGGCACCCGCCCTTCGATGCCTTCGGGCACCAGCTTTTCCTTATCGGTCTGTTCCTGGAAGTAACGGTCGCTGGAGCCGTCCTTCTGGCCCATGGCGCCGAGCGAGCCCATGCCGCGATACGACTTGTACGAACGACCTTGATAGATCTCGACCTCGCCGGGCGCCTCATCGGTGCCGGCGAAGAGCCCGCCGACCATCACGCTGTGAGCGCCGGCGGCAATGACCTTGGCGACATCGCCCGAGAAGCGCAGCCCGCCATCGGCGATCAACGGCACCCCGGTCCCTGCGAGGGCCTGGTTCACATTGCTCACCGCCGTGATCTGCGGCACACCGACGCCAGCGACGATGCGCGTGGTGCAGATTGACCCAGGTCCAATGCCGACCTTGACCGCATCGGCCCCGGCCTCGACCAGCGCCGTTGCCGCCTCGGCGGTGGCGATGTTGCCGCCGATCACCTGCACCTCGGGGAAGTG
>PWTO01000160.1 GCA_003562815.1 Chromatiaceae bacterium
ACTGCTGATGCGCGCCGATGCCCGGCGCATCCTCATCGTCTCCCCCGGCGGACTCACCGAGCAGTGGCAAGACGAGCTACTCGAGAAATTCGGTGTTCGCTTCGAGATCTTCAGCCGCGAGAAGCAGGAGCAATGCGCCTCCGGCAATTATTTCGACGAGCAAGACCAGCTCATCTGCCGGCTCGATCAGCTCTCGCGCAACGAGGACTACCAAGAGAAGCTGCGCCACTCTGAGTGGGATCTGATCATCGTCGACGAGGCGCACAAGCTCTCGGCCAATTACTTCGGCAACAAGGTCAACAAGACCAAGCGCTTCCAGCTCGGCGAGCTACTCGGCCGGATCTCACGCCACTTCCTGCTGATGACCGCCACGCCGCACAACGGCAAGGAAGCCGACTTCCAGGTCTGGCTCTCGCTGCTGGACGGGGATCGCTTCTACGGCAAGTTCCGCGAAGGCGCCCACAAGGTCGACGTCTCCGACATGATGCGGCGCATGGTCAAGGAGGAGCTGCTCAAGTTCGACGGCACCCCGCTGTTCCCCGAGCGTCGCGCCTACACCGCCAACTATGCGCTGTCCTCGCTCGAAGGCTCCCTCTACGAACAGGTCACCACCTACGTGCGCGAGGAGATGAACCGCGCCGACACGCTCGACGGCAAGCAGCGCAACACCATCGGCTTCGCGCTCACCCAGCTGCAGCGTCGGCTTGCTTCCAGCCCCGAGGCCATCTACCAATCGCTCAAGCGCCGTCGCAAACGGCTCGAAGCACGACTGCAAGAGACCAAACTCATTGCTCGCGGTCAAACGCTGCGAACCAGCCGGGACTCGGCTCACCAGAGCAGCCATCAGATCACCGAGACCCTGGGCGATTACCAATTCGAGAACAGCGTCAAGAAACGCATCGAGCTGCCCGAGGATCTCGACGAGCTGGACGAAGAACTCAGCGCCGAAGACTACGAGCGCTTCGCCGAACAGGTCGTCGATCAGGCCACCGCCGCCGAGACCATCCCTGAATTGGAAGCCGAGATCCTGATCCTCACCGACCTCGAGCGCCAGGCCAAGCAGTTGGTCGAATCCGGAAACGACAAGAAGTGGGAACAACTCTCCAGCCTGCTGCAAGACCAGCCGGAGCTGTTCACCGCCAGCGGCAGCCGGCGCAAGCTGATCCTGTTCACCGAGCACAAGGACACACTCAACTACCTGCTCGCCCGCATCCAGGACCTGCTCGGCAACCCGCAAGCCGTGCGCACCATCTCCGGCGCCACCAACCGCGATGAGCGCCGCAAGATCCAAGAGGCGTTCCGCAACGATCCCGAGGTCACGGTCCTGGTCGCCACCGACGCCGCCGGCGAAGGCGTCAACCTGCAGAACGCCAACCTCATGGTCAACTACGACCTGCCCTGGAACCCCAACCGCCTCGAACAACGCTTCGGGCGCATCCACCGCATCGGCCAGACCGAGATCTGCCACCTGTGGAACATCGTCGCCCAGGGCACCCGCGAAGGCGAGGTGTTCCAGAAGCTGTTCGACAAGATCGAAGTCGAGCGCGCCGCCCTCGGCGGCAAGGTCTTCGATGTGCTCGGCGAGGCCTTCGACAACGTCTCCCTGAAAGACCTGCTGGTCGAGGCCATCCGCTACGGCGAAGACCCCGAGATCAAGGCGCGCATGGATCAGGTGATCGAGGGCGCACTCGACGCCGAGCATCTCAAAGCGATCCGGCGCCGCAACGCCCTGGTCGAGCAGCAGATGGGGCTGGAAGCACTCTATGCGGTCAAGGAGGAGATGGAAAAGGCCGAGGCGCGCAAGCTACAGCCCTATTTCATCCGCGCCTTCTTCACCGAGGCCTTCACCCGGCTCGGTGGCGAGCTACGCCCACGCGAGGCCGGCCGCTACGAGGTCAAGCATGTCCCGGCAATGATCCGCGAGCGCGACCGCGTCATCGGCGAGACCCGCACCCCGGTGCTGAAGAAATACGAGCGTATCTGCTTCGAGAAGCAGCAGGTGCGCCAGCCGGGTAAACCGATGGCGGACCTGATCCACCCCGCGCACCCGCTGATGCACGCCTGCACCGACCTGATCCTGCAAGCCCACCGGCCCACGCTCAAGCAGGGCGCGGTGCTGGTCGACCCAACCGATGAGAGCCTCGCGCCCAAGCTCCTGTTCATGATCGAGCACGGCGTGCGCGAGAGCAGCGCCGATGCCCAAGGCCAGCAGCGCCTCGCCTCGCGCCGCTTGCAGTTCGTGCAGATCGACGAGCAAGGCCAAGCCACCCGCGCCGGCTGGGCACCGCATCTGGATCTGGTGCCGATTGAGGCCGCAGATCAGTCGCTGATCAGCGACATCCTGCAAGCCCCCTGGCTCAATGCCAACCTCGAAGCCCTGGCCTTGAGTCATGCCTCACAGCACCTGGTGCCCGAACACTACGCCGAGGTCAAAGCCCGCCGCGAGCGCCAGGCCGACAAGCAGCTCAAGGCAGTGCATGAACGGCTGATCAAGGAGATCAGCCACTGGTCCGATCGATACATGAAACTCACCGATGACGTTAAAGCCGGCAAGCAGCCGCGCCTGCAGCCGGAGATGGCCAAGCGCCGGGTCGATGAGCTGACCGCGCGGCTGCAGCAGCGCACCGCCGAGTTAAACGCGATGAAGTCCGTCGTCTCCAGCACCCCGGTGGTGATGGCCGGTGCGCTGGTGATCCCGCATGGGCTGCTCGCCGCGCGCAAAGGCGAGACCCCGCCCTCAGCGGATGCCAAGGCCGATGCCGAGGCGCGCGCCCGCATCGAGCGCATCGCGATGCAAGCGGTCACCGCCGCCGAGACCGCGCTCGGCCATCAGGTCAAGGACGTCAGCGCCGAGAAGTGCGGTTGGGATCTCACCGCCCGACCGCCACCGCGCGCCGATGGCTCGCTGCCGCCCGATCGCCACATCGAGGTCAAGGGTCGCGCCAAAGGCCAGACCACCATCACCGTCAGTTTCAACGAGATCCGCTACGGCCTGAACCAGGCCGAGCAGTTTATCCTGGCGATCGTCATCGTCGATGGCGAGCAGTACGAAGGGCCGTTCTATGTGCGCAATCCGTTCAGCCGCGAGCCAGATTTCGGGGTGGCCAGCATCAACTATCGTTTGGATGAGCTGCTGGCGCGGGCCGAATGATGGACAACGGGACAATGCCCCGCCTAAGATGGTTATCTTGATGACTATAAGGAATTGGACCAATGCCGGATACTTCCATCGCCCAGGCAAAGACCCATCTGACACAACTCATTCAACGTGCCGAACGCGGTGAAGCGATTCGGATTACCCGTCGTGGCAAGCCGGTGGCAGTACTCGTCTCGGAAGACGCCTATGCCCGTCTCTGCCAAGGCGGAGAGCCGCCAAGCTTCTGGGATCAGATTCAGGCCATGCGCGCCGATCCTGGCTTTCAGCCCATCGACTGGACCGCGCAGGAGATCGACGCCTGGCGCGATCGCCAGCCGCCCCGGGAGTTCGCATGGCCCGATTAACCTACCTGCTCGATACCAACATCCTCTCCGAGCCACTGGTCAGGCACCCGAATGCCGCCGTGCTTGAGGGCTTACGCCAACACAGCCGCGCCCTGGCCCTCTGTGCGATCACCTGGCAGGAGCTGCTCTATGGGATGTTTCGACTGGCGCCGGGGCGACGTCGCGATCAGATCGAGGACTATCTGTTCAAACGCATCAGGCCAAGCTTGCCGATCCTGAGCTTCGACGAGCGCGCCGCGCACTGGCAAGCCGCCGAGCGCGCGCGCCTGAGCAAGGCCGGCAAGACGCCCGCGTATCCAGATTCCGAGATCGCTGCCATCGCCGCCGTCAACGATTGCATCTTGGTCACCCGGAATGTCAGTCAACTACCCCGCCCTAAAGGGCGGAGCTTGAAAGAGCTTGGTTGACCAGCCTAAGCCCGCCTGACCGGGACGTCGAAAGGGGCTACGTGTGCAACAGGTCGTTAAGACTCACCGGCGGATGCTTCCTCAGTCCGCCGCTCTGAAAGATCAGGATCATGCTGACGAAAGGTAAAGCGTCGAAGGTTCTGATCGCCGCCGCAAGGCGGGAGCCGGTTGCCCACATTGGCGAGGGGAGCGCGCCGCAAGGCGCCGTCACGAGGCCCTTTACGGGGCAGAGCCTCACGGCCCCGCCGGTGGAAAGCCGGCACTTTTTCTGGTGGCTGCGAGGCCGTAGCCGCTCTTCCTCCCCGGCCTGAAGGCCGGGGTTTCTCGCGGAGGAACTGATGACTTTCGCGATTTCGATCGCTTGCGCATCGACAATTGGTTCGAGAATGGAACGAATGTAAGCGCGTGACAACACCAACCATCAAATCCCCCAAGAAGCTGATCGAGGTCGCCCTGCCGCTCGACGACATCAACGTCGCCTCGGCGCGCGAGAAGTCAATCCGCCACGGGCACCCGAGCACCCTGCATCTCTGGTGGGCACGGCGACCGCTGGCGGCGGCGCGGGCGGTGATCTTCGCGCAGATGGTCAACGACCCCGGCTATCAGCAGGACGGCGGCTTCAAGTACGGCGTCAACAAGAAAGAGGCCGAGATCAAGCGCGAGAAGCTCTTCGCCATCATCCGCGATCTGGTCAAGTGGGAGAACACCAACAATGAGGAGGTGCTCGAGCGCGCCCGCGAGGCGATCCGCGAGAGCTGGCGCGAGACCTGCCACCTGAACCGCGATCATCCGCAGGCCGCCGAGCTGTTCAATCCCGACAAGCTCCCCGCCTTCCATGATCCGTTCGCCGGCGGAGGTGCGCTGACACTGGAGGCGCAGCGGCTCGGCCTGGAGGCCTACGCCAGCGACCTGAACCCGGTCGCGGTGATGATCAACAAGGCGATGATCGAGATTCCGCCCAAGTTTGCTGGGCGTGCACCGGTCGGGCCGATCCCCGAGGGGGAGAAGCAGCAGAGCTTTCCGCGCGAGTGGCCTGGAGCAACGGGGCTGGCCGAGGACGTG
>PWTO01000280.1 GCA_003562815.1 Chromatiaceae bacterium
AAATCGCTGATGCGCTTCTCTAGATCCTTCACGGACGTGAAGTTGCCTCGGCGTAGGACTTTGCGCGCCAGGATGGAGAACCACATCTCGATCTGGTTCAGCCAAGAGGCGTGCTTGGGGGTAAAGTGGAAGACGATACGGTGACTCGGGTCGCTCAGGAACGCGGTGCGTGTGGCCATCGATTCGAGGATGCCGCAGCGGCCTTTGACGCCGAGATCGCCGGTGTAACCGATCAACTCAGCGATGAGGCGCACGACCTCCTCGGAGCAATGGATGTTGAGGTTGTCCATGACCAGATGCCACTGGGTTGCAACCGTGCGCTGGGCGAACAAAGCGGCCAGGTAGGCGGCGAAATCCTCCGCCGTGCGGGTCGGGCCGATGTGGTGGAAGACCTGGCCGGAGACCACGCAGAAGGTGGCGATCAGGGTCAGGGTGCCGTGGCGGATGTACTCGAATTCCTGGCGCTCAGCGCAACCGGGGCGCACCGGCTTGGTCGGCGCCGCTCGCTCCAGGGCCTGCACGCCAGTCATCTCGTCGATGCTGCATGTCTCGATGCCTTCAGCTGCGCGCTGCGGGGCGAGCCGATAGGTCTCGCAGACATCGCCACAGCGCTCGGTGAAGTCGCCGTCGCGTGGGGTATTGATCCACCCTTGCACACGATGGGGCTTGAGGTCGACCTCGCGCAGGAAGCGCCCGATCGAGTGCGGGGAGATGCTCTCAACGATCTCGCGCTCGATCGCCTCCGCGGCCAAGTCCTGATAGGTCCAGCGGGTGAGTGTTACCCCCTCGCGCACCGGCGTCTCGCAGGCGAGGGCGATCAGCGCGCAGATCTGCTCAGCGGTGAAGGTCGCTGGCGTGCCAGGGCGCGGCTCATCTCGGAGCCGCTGTTGCAGGCGTTGATCGGCACGCTCGCACCAGCGTCGGCGCCAGCGTTGAACCAGTGAGCGACTCACCTGCAAGACCGCAGCCGTCTCGCTCACGCCACGCCCGGCGTCGGCTTGAAGAATGATCCGCGCACGGGTAGCGAGTTGTTGCGGCGTTTTGTGCTGACGAACCAATGCCTGCAGTTGCGTGCGTTCTCGATCGGTGAGGGTGACAGGTTTCGGAGTACAGAGTGACATCTCTCGGTGATTTGCTTCATCTTGAAAACCAAACCAGATGATGGTGATATCGTCCTCTGCTCACAAACTGTATCAAGATTTTATACTAGACAGCAAGATTATAACGAAGACCACATCAGTTTACAAGCATGGTTGAAAAAACGTAACTATCTGTAATGGCAACCTTTTTTTCCTGAATTGGCAGGCGGGAATTCGCCGCATGGGCCGACTTATGATCAAGGCTAACGAAGCTGACGAGTACTTGCATCTGCTCGATCAGTTGGGGGCCGTGGCTGGTGAGCGTGGACCTGTGTAGACTGATCAAGGCGGTTTCTCAGGTGGTAGCGGTTCAACGGGATGCTTACCCTGATCAGCCTACGCCTAGGAGCAGCGCCTTGCCCAACGGCATCCGTCTTTTCACCCTGGCGGTGGAGCCACTCCTGCGCCGGTCGGCGCGCTTGGCAGGTTGCACCCGCCCCAGTTTAGCTCGGGCTGTCGTTAACGTTATGCGATAGAATCAGAGTAATTAATGGAGTTTGAGTGGAATCCCCAAAAAGCTGAGATTAACAGCAGAAAACACGGTGTTTTCTTTGAAGAGGCATCTTCTGTATTCGGAGATTCCCTGTCTGTGACATATCCTGATCCTAAACACTCAATAGATGAAGAGCGCTTTATCATGATCGGGCTTTCCGATAAACGGCGGATCCTGGTGATCTCTCACGCGCATCGCGGTGAAACCGTAAGAATCATCAGCGCCAGACTTGCAACAAAACGGGAGCGGCGATTTTATGAACACGGAAATTGACGGTGAATTAGATGACGAACTTGAAGATGAATATGACTTTAGTGAAATGAAAGGTGCTGTTCGCGGAAAATATGCCAAGCAATATCATGAGGGTGTAAAGCTTATTATGCTGGAGCCTGATGTTGCAAAGATCTTTCCTGATGCAAAGTCAGTCAACGAGGCATTAAGGGCTCTGGCAAAGATTATTCAGCAACACGGAAAGGCAGCATAACTTTTCACTCATAGAGTTCAACCGGACGCAGACGCAGCGTATCGGGGATCACGCGCTTGATGAGCGCTTCTAAGTCGCGCTGCAGGGCTCGCCGCCATGAGGACAGCGGAGCGGGCCCTCGCCATAGGCCTGGCCAAGGATCTGCAACAGACGCGCGCCATCCAAGCATTGCGCCTGTCTCGTCCCGGGTTTTGGCAGCAAGGCCTCCAGGCGATGCAGGCGTTGGATACGGCTGTGGTGAGCGGCTGGCATGGGCAGAGTATAGCCCATCAGGTTGGACAGTCCCTGTCGCATTGGCATGGTTCAATAGGCATCATCGACGACACAGGAGAGCCCAGATGCCAACGCCCCGCAAATCCCCCAACACCCCAAACACAGACGCCAAGACCAAGGGTCAGCGCCGTGCCTCTTTCAAGCTCTGGCGCGAGGATCTGGCCTCGGCGCCCGCGATCGATCTGCGCCTCGCCCGCCTTGCGCTCGGGGTCTTTGACGCGATGAATATCGGCGTATCGCGCATCAGCTCACGCAGCGACAGCCATGATTTTGAGCTGCTCACCCTGCTACTCCCGTTGCTCGATCTCGAGCAACTCGCGCAATGGGCGATCGCGCATGAGGATGTGATTGAAGACGACACCCTAGAGCTGTTCACCAGTTGGAATGGTGTTGATGACTTCGGCCCCGATAAGGATGATCTCAAGCGCCTGATGCGTACCCTGTTGAAAGGCCCACGCACACTCGCCAAACGGCTCGCCCGTGCTGATGACCAGGTCCCGGTCAGCGCCACGACGCGATTGCTGGTGGATAGCCTGTCACTGACCCTGATTGATGCGCAACTACTCGACTACCTCTATCTGCATCAAGCCTCCCATGCCTTCCGCGATCTCTTGCGCTGCGGCAAGCAGGCGACAGCGAGCGTCAATCGCGAGCGGCTCGCCAGCATGTTCGGGCTGCCGATGGCCAAGCTCGGTGAGCCTCTATCGGCTCAGGCGCCCTTGCGCCGACTGGGGCTGGTCGATTACCGCACCGATTCGGATCTCGAGGACTATCTGCGCCCCAGCGAGCTGCTCATCCAGATTTACGACACGGCCCCAGAAACTGAGGCCGCGCTGCTGGCGTTGTTGACCGAGCCAGCGCCGGCGGCAGCCTGGTCGCTCGAGGACTTTCCGCATCTCCATCAGCACCTGCCGCATGTCGGCAGCGTGCTGACCACCGCGGCGAACACCGGCCTCAAGGGTATCAATGCCCTGTTCTATGGCGCACCCGGCACCGGTAAGACCGAGCTGGCCCGCGCCTTGGCCGCCGCACAGGAGCTGACGGCCTATCAAGTCAAGAGCAGCGACGAGGAGGGCGATGGCCTCTCACGCTCAGGAAGGCTCTCGGCCTACCTGATGGCGCAACGCCTCCTGGCCCAGCGTACCGGAGCGGTGCTGATCTTCGATGAGGTCGAGGATGTCTTCGATGCCGGCTCCGATCTGCTCGCCTTTCTGCGACCCCGACACAGCAGTCGCGAGAAGGGCTGGACCAACCGGCTGTTGGAAGAGAATCCGGTGCCGGCGATCTGGATCACCAATGACATCGAGGCCATGGACCCAGCCTTCCTGCGCCGCTTCCTGTTGCCAGTACCCTTCCACACCCCGCCACGCTCGGTTCGGCGGCAGATGGCCGAGCGCCATCTGGGTGCGCTGGGGGTGTCGGCCTCGCTGTTGGATCAGCTGGCCCAGGATGAGCAGCTCACGCCTGCACAGTTCGGGGCTGCCGGGCAGTTGGTAAAGATCCGCAACGACAGCGACCCGGATGCCGTGGCCACCCACAGCATCAGCGCCCAGCGCACCCTGCTCCATGGCGCACCGGCACCCCGGCAGCGCAGGCCGGCAACGGTCTTTGATCCGGCGTTGCTGAATCTCGCCGGCGAGTGGCAGCCAGGACAACTGCTCAAGGCCTTGCAGCGCAGTGGTCGCGGCAGTCTGTGCTTCTACGGCCCACCGGGCACCGGCAAGACCCAGTTCGCCGAGGTGCTGGCCGAAGCCTTGGACCGCGAGTTGATTGCGCGTCAGGCCTCGGAGCTGATCTCGCCCTACGTCGGGCAGACCGAGCAGAACCTGGCGCGGCTGTTCCAGAGCACCGATCCGGAGCGCAGTGTGCTCTTGCTCGATGAGGTCGACAGCTTCCTGACCGATCGCGGCCAGGCTCGGCACAGCTGGGAGCGCACGCAGGTCAACGAGCTGTTGCAGCAGCTGGAGCGTTATCCCGGCATCTTCATCGCTGCGACCAACCGGATGCAGGGCTTGGATCAGGCTGCGCTGCGACGGTTTGACTTCAAATTGCACTTCCGGGCACTGTCACCGGCACAACGACGGGTGTTGTTTGCCCGTGAGGTCTATGGCGATGCCGAGGCGCCGATCCCAACGCTGATCGGCCGGCATCTGGATCAGCTGGAGCTGCTCACTGCGGGTGATGTGGCGACTGTCTGTCGACAGCGCGCGCTGCTCGGTGAGGACTTTGGCGCTGAGCCTGAGCCGTTTTTGCGGCGGTTGATCCAGGAGTGTCGGTTGAAGGGTGGCGACCAGGTGATGGCCGCCTGAAGCGCTGCTCTCGAACGCCTCAGCCGCCGATGGATAGACCACCGAGATCGCAAATGGCTCCATCGGGTCTTGGGTCACCGTCACCCACACGCCGCCAAGGAAGGGCGAGCCCGGGACTTCGAGACGCCAAAGCCGATCAGCGCTCTCCGCTGTCGACCCCGCTCGGATCAGCGGTTGATTGAACTGGAAGCGGTGGGTATCGCCGTGGATCGCCAGCACCGGCCCTGGGTAGCTCGCTAAGAGCTGCTCGAGATCGGTCAGCAGCGGCG
>PWTO01000098.1 GCA_003562815.1 Chromatiaceae bacterium
CACGCCGGAGGCGTCGGTGCCGGGGATGTCGCAGTGCAGCCAGCCCTGGGTGTGCGAGATCATGGCCACCGAGTTCTGCGTGCCGCCCACGATGAAGCCGGCCTCCTCCAGCGCCTGGATCAGCGGCGCCACACGCGACTCCTCGGTCACCATGTACTCGATATTCGAGCGCAGCGTGAAGTGGACATAGCCATCGGCGAACTCGTCACCGATGTCGCAGAGCTTGCGCAGGGTGAAGACATCGAGGATGCGCTGGGTGCCGGCGCGTACGGTCCAGATCTCGTCGCCGCTGTAGGCAACGTGGCGCAGCACGCCCGGACGGGGATGCTCGTGATACTTCCACTGGCCGAAGTTCTTGCGCATCGTTGGATGCAGGTACTGCCACGGGTCGGGGCAACCAGACTCGATGGGCTCGCGCATGTCTTTAGCCATCGGCAACTCTCCAGTAAATCAGTAAACAGTTAGGTGCTGATCGAAGTCGGCGAAGCCGGCAAACGCGCGCGGCGCGCTCTGCCGGTGTCCACCGCCGATCTGGGACGACCCTTTAGCCGGCAGCCTTCTCGGCCTGGCGCTCGAACCACTGCTCGGCGGCCTCGTCCCAGCCGTCCATGCGGACGTAGGAGCTTTGGCGCGGATGGCTGAGCATGTTCGGGTCGGGCTCGATGCCGATGCCGTCGAGGAAGTTGGCCAGTCCGATGCGCTCGATCATTTCACCGCAGCGCTCGTGCTCAAGACCATTCTCGGCCCAGAAGTCGATGATGCTCTCCGCCATCTCGACCATCTCCTCGTAATCTTCGGCGGTGTCGAGCTTGCGGAAGGGCACGATCACGGTGCCCATCAGATCGCCGATCTTGAGCGTCCGTTTACCGCCGATGAGGATGGTCACACCCTTGTCGTCGCCGGGATGCAGCGCCTTCGGCATCACGTTCAGACAGTGCATGCAGCGCACGCAGTCGCGGTTATTCACCGCCAGGGTGTCGTCGTCGTTGAGCGACAGCGCCTGGGTCGGACAGCGCGTGATGACATTGTCGATGATGTACTGGCGGCCCTTGGCCTGGACGTAGGCCTTGACCTCGTCCTGATCGACCTTCATGTCATCGCGCCAGGTGCCGAGCACGGCGAAGTCCGAGCGCTCGATGGCGTTCTGGCAGTCGTTGGCGCAGCCCGAGACCTTGAACTTGAACTTATAGGGCAGCGCCGGGCGATGGACATCGTCGACGAAGTTGTTGACCAACGCGCGGTGCGCCTTCAGCTCGTTGGTGCAAGACATCTCGCAGCGCGCCGCGCCGACACAGGACATCGCGGTGCGCACGCAGGGGCCAGCGCCGCCGAGATCCCAGCCGTATTCGTTGATTTCGTCGAAGAAATGCTGCGTGGCATTGGTGTCGGCACCGATGAACATGATGTTGCCGGTCTGACCGTGGAAGGTGACCAGGCCCGAGCCATGCTTCTCCCAGCTATCGGCGAGCTGGCGCAGCATCGCGGTGCTGTAGTGGTTACCCGCCGGCGGCTGCACGCGCAGGGTGTGGAATTCCCTGGATTTCGGGAAGGCCTTACCGACCTCGGAGAAGCGCGGAATGATGCCGCCGCCATAGCCATAGACCGAGACGGTACCGCCCTTCCAGTAACCCTTACGGGTCTCGTAGGAGTGTTCGAGCTGACCGAGCAGGTCGTTGGTCAGCGCATTGATGCGCGCGTCGCCGTGCTCGTCGCGAAGACGCTTGATGCCCGAGATGAAGCTCGGCCAGGGACCGTCCTCAAGTTGGTCGAGCATCGGAGTTTGGTGCTTGTCGAGGGCCATGTCGCTATCTCTCCTATCGAGAAACGTCGTGGTAAGACACAGATCGCATTCGGATTCGTTCGCGGCGCCGCGTGCCACGGAGCTGCACTATACGGGGCGACAGGCCCAGCCGGAAACCGCCCCTTAGGGAGAGAGGGGTAGGCCCCTCATATCCCCTTGGGGATAGTTGACAGCCACACTTTTTCTCTTTCTCGATCAGCCACCTAGTACAGGGTCTTGGCACCGATCATGGGGCGCAGAGCATAAGCCTGCGCCCCGCCTATGTCAACATATCCTAATATTCCAATAGCTTATTTGGGCTGGACTCGCCGCCCCCAGCCGCCGCCCCAGCGCGCGAGTTGTTTTTATGCCGTTGCGGCTTTACCTGCTCGGGACGACGTCGACGCGCTCGGCGCACTTCAGTCAGAGAGGTTCAGACCGCATGCTCAAGCTCAGCGATATTCTCGTCTCCAACAAGGAACTCGAGCGCTTCGAGGACCTGATCCCCGCGATTCAGGAGGTTGCGCGGCACGGTGAACGCTTCTTCCGCATCGACGTCAAGCCGCCGTTTTCCGACACACCGGATGACTGGGAGGATCGACTTGAAGCGGCATTCAGCGGTCTTGTGCGGTGACGCGATCGTCGCGGAATCAGGCAAACATTCATAAAGAGGACAGCGCCGTTACGCGGCGACAAAGAGCAGTTGCCATGAAGCATTTTGACATCACCCGGACCCAGTTAGCAGACACCGCCGCCGACTCCATCGCCAATCGCGCCGCCGAAGAAGCGGCCCTGGAATCGCACCTCCTGGCCTTGGAGGAGCAATACGCCACGCTGCGGCGCATCGGAGCCGATCGCGTGCAGCTCGCCGAGCTGCAACTGCAACAGGCCCGCACCCTGGTCGGGCTGGGCCGCGGCGAGGAGGCCTGGCCGCAGGCGCGCGAAGCCTTCGAGGCGTTCATCGCTAGCGACGCCTTTGAGTCTGCGGCCGATTGCTGCGATGTCCTGTTCCGCGCCGAGCAAGCGCAATCGCTCACGGCCCTTGGCCAGGGCATTTGGCTCGCGGTCACCTACCCCATCGATGTCGAACTCTCGATCGAACTTCTGTCGCACATCGTCGATGAGACGCCGGATGATGCCGACGGTGCCGCCGTCGCCGCGACCACCGCGTTGTTTCTCGCCGATGTCCGCGCCGAGGGTGTGCAACGCGAGAACTTGCGTTTCTTCGCCTCGCAGATCCTCGCCGATGTCGCCCGCCGTCACAGTGGCGTCGAGTCGCAAGAGGCCTTCGATCGCTGGCGCGATCGACTGGAATTGCGCGAGCCCGAGAAATTCCTGGTCCGGCTGCGCAACGTGGTCGATGTCTTGGTGCAAGACGAGTGGTGGTTCGATCGCGACGCCCTGCAAGGCAAACTCCCCGTCAACTGAGGACCGATCCATGTTCTGGCAAGACGCCGAGTCGGAGCCCCAGCCCCGAGTTCCCGATGATGTCATCGACCTGATGTTCCCCTTGCAACGGTGCAAATCGCTGCCTGTGGATCACGCCCACGCGCTCTCCGAGGCGCTGATCGGCGCCGTTCCCTGGCTGGCCGACGAACCGCGAGTGGCGATTCATACGATCCACGTCGCGGGTTCGCAAAACGGGTGGGAACGACCCACGCACGGTCGCGAGCAGTCGCTGCTGCCCTCGCGCCGCACCAAGCTCGGCATCCGCATCCCACGCACCCGCCTTGACGACCTGAAGGCCGCGCTCGAAGGGCGCGCCCTCGACATCGGAGGCTCAAGCCTCACCCTTGGCCCAGCGAAGGAACGCCCGCTCAGCGCGGAAAAAACCCTCTTTGCCCGCTATGTCGTTGCCCATGCCGACGAGGACGAGGATCGGTTTCTACGCCAGATCGCCAGCGAACTCGCGCCGCGCGGCATCAAGCTCCGTAAGGCCCTGTGCGGCAAGACCCTGTCCCTGAGCACCCCCGCCGGCCCTCTGCTGACGCGCAGCCTGATGCTCGCCGAACTCAGCCTTGAGGACGCCATCGCGCTCCAACAACAGGGCATCGGCGCTCACCAGACCATGGGCTGTGGGATCTTTCTGCCGCATAAGGGCATCGAGGCGGTTGCCCAGGCGGCCAGCTAACAGGCGATGCGCTCGCCGATCGGGCGGCACACGCGCACAGGTGACGTCTGCACAACAATTGACTAATATTCGCGGGTTTTCATCGACGAGCATCGGCCCAAGCGACCGCGCGCCGACGATTGATCAACCCTAGACCGCCGACCTAAGGCGTGGCGGCATTGAACGACAAGAGGAGCATTCGACATGGCGATCGAAGTAAACGGCAAGCACATCGAGACCACCGAGTCCGGGTTCCTGGTCAACCCGCTCGACTGGGACGAGGATGTCGCCAAGGCGGTAGCCGATAGCGAGGGTATCGAGCTGACCGAACGCCACTGGGATGTCATCAACTATCTGCGCGATGAGTATCTCAATAACAACCAGAACCAACCCATGGAGCGGGCACTCCTGAAGGATATGGGCAAGAAGTGGGGCAGTAAGCCGAGCAGCAAGGAGGTCTACCAGCTCTTCCCGCTGGCACCGACCAAGCAAGGCACCAAGATCGCCGGCCTGCCCGAGGTTCATCGCAAAGGCGGTTACTGAGCGGGTATCGCTCAGCGGCGGCTAGGCGTCATCCTTGCGCGTCTGGCGCGCCGCCGCGCCTATTCCGGCGGCGAATAAGCGTTGCATCATGTCCATCCCCGCCAAGCTGGTTTTGAGGTAAGGCTGCATCAGCTCCATCGGATCATAGCCTTCGACGCCCTGCTCGATCCGCGCCTGAATGTCCTCCAGCATGCGTTGTTGCAGCCCTTCGAGATCCGGCAGTCCCATGAGTTGGCGCAGCTCGGTCGGCGACGCTTCGACATCGACATGAAATTTCATCAGCTTCCCCCAGTGGTAACCATCATGGATGGCGATCCTAGCATTCAGAGACGCGCGCGGGCGCTCCGGTCAGTGACGACTTGCATGCGGCGGCAGCTCAGGCCGCACCGGCTCCTCGACGATCAGCCCACGACGCACACGCCGACCGAGCAGCACGCAGGCACGCTCGAAGGCACGCTCAGCCGCGCTGGCCGACCATTCCCACTCCACCGTAGGGGCGTCCAAGCGGGTCTGCCAATGCGCCAGAATGAACACCGACCCGACCCGCACTTCGAGGGCCCAATCATGCCAGGCTGCGGTGTTATCCTGCTCATCGACAAATTCCTGCTCGATGAGCCGGATACTTTTCTCGCCGGTCTCGTCCATCGCCGTACGCTGTGACAGGATCGCCTCCTCGTCGATGCAGCTCGCCCATCCCGTGTGCACCGCAGAGGCGGTCTCCATCAACGCATGCGCGATGAGTTCGGGGGTGAGCGTAAAGTTTAACGGGCTGTCCCAGTCAGGATCGGCACCGAGCTTGAAATCTGGCGTGAGGTTGATGGTCATCGAGATGAGCGCGTACGACGGCAAGAAACAGCAAAGACCCGCGTAGCTTAAACCCGGAGGCACGTTCATGTCTGTTCTCGCTGATCTCAGCCGAGCGCCTGCCACATCCCTGACACCCGTCGCCACACCAACCGACCATGGGGCACCTCGCCTGCCTGATGATCGTCGCTGGAGCAAAAACAGCTAGTATGTCGCCCCCCGATACCGATTCCCTGCACCGTTTCGTCTTCGAACGCTCGCGCGTGCGCGGCGAGCTGGTTCGCCTCGACACCACCTGGCAAGCCGTCCTTGAGCGCAACCGCTATCCAGCGGCCGTGAAACAGGCGCTCGGTGAAGCACTGGTCTCGGTGCTGCTGCTCGCCGCCACGCTCAAGCTCGAGGGCTCGCTGATCTTGCAAGCTCAAGGCGAGGGGCCGATTCGCACGCTGGTTGCCCAGGCCACTCGCCAGGGCACGGTCAGGGGCATGGCGCGCTGGGACGGCGAGATTCCGACCGGCGATCTGCGCGCCTTGTTCGGCAACGGGCAATTGGTCCTGACCATCGACGCCAAGCATCGCGACCGTTACCAAGGCATCGTCCCGCTCGAAGGCGCTGGCATCGGCGCTGCCCTCGAGGGCTACTTTGCCTCCTCGGAGCAACTGCCCTCGCGCTTCTGGCTCGCCGTCGATGACAGGCGCGCGGTCGGCATGATGCTCCAGCGCTTGCCGGGCGAGACCGATGACCAGGACGACTGGAATCGGGCAGTGATCCTAGCCGACACCGTGCAGCCGCAAGAATTGCTGCAACAGAGCACGCAGGCACTGTTGCGGCGTCTGTTCCATGAGGAAGACATCCGTCTGTTCGAGCCCGAACCCGTGGCCTTCCGCTGCAACTGCTCACGCACGCGGGTTGCCGACAATCTGCGCGCCTTTGGACGCGACGAGATCGATCGGCTCATCGCCGAGCGCGGGTCGATCGACGTGACCTGTGAATTTTGCAATCGCAGTTACCGCTTCGATGCGGTCGATGCACGCGGGCTGTTCACTGGTGTCGTTAACGCCAGCGCACCCTCGGCCTCACACTGACGAACGCGGCAAGCGGGGCCAGGCGACAGCCTCATGGTATCCTGCGAGCCGCAATCACGTTGTCGAACCGCATCCGCGAGAACCGTTCACTATGTCTTATCTGCTCGTGCTCTATTACAGCCGTTATGGTGCGACCGCCGAGATGGCGCGCCAGGTCGCGCGCGGCGCCGAAGAGGCGGGCATGGAAGCCCGATTGCGCACCGTCGCGCCCGTCTCGACGGTCTGCGAAGCCACCGAGGAGACGATTCCCGACGCCGGCGCCCCCTATGCCGAACAAGCCGATCTGCGCGATTGCAGCGCGCTCGCGCTCGGCAGCCCGACGCGCTTTGGCAACATGGCGGCGGCGATGAAGTACTTCCTCGATGGCAGCTCGTCGCTGTGGCTGGCCGGCACGCTCAGCGGCAAGCCGGCCGGGGTCTTCACCTCCACCTCCAGTCTGCATGGCGGCCAGGAGACCACGCTGCTGTCGATGATGCTGCCCCTGATGCACCACGGCATGCTGCTCGTCGGGCTCCCGTACAGCGAGACCGGCCTGGTCCATACCCAGGCCGGCGGCACGCCGTATGGCCCCTCGCACGTCGCCGGCATCAACAACGACCAACCCCTCACCGAGATCGAACGTCAGCTCTGCCAGGCACTCGGTCGCCGTCTTGCCACCACGGCTGCAGCTCTCGAGCGCTGATAGCCCGGTGCACGAGCGGCCCCCTCCGCAGCTTGCGCTCGCACTCGCCCAGCCCGAACCGAGCGGACTCGACGGTTTCGTCGCGCATGGCAACGCCGCCGTGGTCGCCGCCGTGCGGCACTGGGCCGATGGTAGCGGTGAGCCCTATCTGTATATCCACGGCGCGGCGACGAGCGGCAAGTCGCGCTTGCTCGTCTGCGCCGCCGGCGAGATCCGCCAGCGCGGGCTCAGCGTGATTTACCTGCCGCTGGACACGCCCAAGCTCACCCCGGATGTCCTCGATGACCTCGAGCAGCGCGACGCCATTCTGCTCGATGCGGTGCAAGCCATTGCTGGCCATCGCGCCTGGGAGCAAGCCCTGTTCAACCTCTACAACCGCGCCCGAGATGCCAAACGACGGCTGCTTGCGGGCGCGCGTCAGCCGACCGGCCGGCTCGGTCTGCAGCTCCCCGATCTCTCCTCACGCCTCGCCGCCGGTCCAAGCTATAACCTCAAGCCACTGAGCGATGCCGGCCGCGCCGAATTGCTGCGCGTCGGCGCCGCGCAGCGTGGACTGCGCCTTGGCGATGCCATGATCCGTTATATCCTCAGCCGCTGCCCGCGCGACCCTGGCGTCTTGCGCGACCTCCTCGATGCGATCGACCGCGCCGCCTTGGCCGAGCAGCGACAACCCTCGATCCGATCGATTGGCCGGCTACTTGAACAGCTCGAACGCCGGGCTGGCGAGCCGCACACCAAGCCCCTGTCGGCGTTGGTCGAGCCGCTGCGGCCCAACGCGGCCGATTGAACGCGCTGGGCGCGCGTCACCGCGATATCACCGAGAACCTTGAGCCCGCGCAATAGAATGCCGAGCCCGGTCTTGTACGCGTGCGGTTGACTTGCTTTGATACCCGATGAATCTCGGGGCTTCCGATTACATTGCCCGCTCATCGGCAACGGCACGCGCTCTGATCGACTGCGCTGCCCAACCCGCGCCCCGCGGGCCACAACACCATAGAGTTTATAAGCATGGCCTTGATCGATTGTCCGGAATGCGGCGCCCAGGTCTCGGACCGCGCCCCGACCTGTCCGCACTGCGGCGTTCCCATCGCCAGCGGCGCCACGTCCACGCAGCCGTCCTCAGCCACCGCCGCGCAAGGCAGTGTCGCCGAGCCGGCGAGTGCCAATCGCCTCGATGCGAGCATCCACGACACCGTCGAGCCGTTCCGATTACGCCTGGCCGGCCGACCGCTTCCGATCGCCGGCCTGCTGTTTTGGGGGGGCATGGTGGTGGGCCTCGTACTCAAGGCCATCGCACCGCCGTCGGACCCCGAGACCGAGACCGAATTCTGGCGCTATCTGCCCTGGCTCATGATTTGGTGCGGCGTGCTTTGGTTCGCGGTCACCGAGTTTGGCGCGCTGATTAAAAACAAACTCAACAAACAACGCTAACGGCAGGGTTTTAGAGGCAGCGGGCGGACATGCACCGCTCGCGGAGGTCGTGTATCGTCGGGCTCTGAGGCTCACGCAGCGCCATACCCACCCTCGACGGATACGGTAAGACCGATGCCCATCATCGCCACGCAACCGAGTGTTCGAGTCGTCACGCTGAGGATCGATGGTCACGATCTCTCGGCGCGCGAAGACGAAACCATCATCGAAGTGTGCCGGGAGAACAAGATCCCGATCCCCAGCCTGTGCTGGATGGACGGGCTCTCCGTCATTGGCGCCTGTCGGCTCTGCATGGTCGAGGTCGCCGGCCAAAACCGCCTGCTCGCGGCCTGCGCCACCCGCGTCGCCGAGGGCATGGAGGTCACGACCAATTCCGAGACGCTGCAGCGCTATCGGCGTACCCTGGTCGAGCTGCTGTTCGCCGAGCGTAACCATATCTGCTCGGTCTGCGTCTCCAACGGCCACTGCGAGCTGCAATGGCTGGCCATGGCCTGTGGCGTCGATCATGTGCGCATGCCCTACCGCAATCACGGCTACGCGGTCGATAGCACGCACGAGATGTTCCGCCTCGATCACAACCGCTGCGTGCTCTGCAACCGCTGCGTGCGCGTCTGCGACGAGATCGAGGGCGCCCACACCTGGGATGTGATGGGCCGCGGCAGCGACTGTCAGGTCATCACCGATCTGGCCAGACCCTGGGGCGAGAGCGACACCTGCACGAGCTGTGGCAAATGCGTGCAGGTCTGCCCGACCGGCGCCTTGGTCAAGCAGGGCACTTCGGTCGGAGAAATGGTCAAAGATCAGCACTTCCTGCCGATTCTAGCCCGCCGGAGGTCCGCACGATGACCGCCCACAGCAACGCACCGACGACCTTGACACCGTCTCAGCCGCAGGCTCAGCCACAGCCCGCTGCGGGCGCTGAGACGAGCGCTGGCACTGGCAACAAGATCCGGGTCGCGACCATCTGGCTCGATGGCTGCTCCGGTTGCCATATGTCCTTCCTCGACATGGACGAGCGTCTGGTCGATCTGGCCCAGCAGATCGATATCGTCTACAGCCCGCTCGTCGATACCAAGACCCTGCCCGATCGGGTCGATGTTGGCATCATCGAGGGCTCGATCAGCAACGAGGAGGATCTGCACAAGGCGAAGCTGTTTCGCGAGCATTGCACTCTGCTCATCAGCTTGGGCGACTGCGCGGTCAATGGCAACGTCCCGGCCATGCGCAATCCGTTCAAGCTCGAGAGCGTCTACGAGCGCGCCTATCTCGAAAACGTCAACGTCAACCAGCAGATTCCGAGCGTTGGCGTCCCGGCCCTGCTCAAAACGGTCTTGCCGGTGCATGCAGTGGTCACGATCGATGTGTTCGTCCCCGGGTGTCCGCCGAATGCCGATGTCATCCACTCTGTGCTGAGCGAATTGATCGCCGGTCGCACCCCCGAGCCGCTCAGTCAGACCCGTTTCGGCGCCTGAACCCCTTCCACCGCCCCAGCCCGGACCCGCGACCATGAGCCGAACCATCAGCATCGACCCGGTCACCCGCATCGAGGGCCATGCCCGCATCTCGCTGCAGCTTGCCGACAGCGGCGCGGTCGAGGACGCCAAGTTCCACCTGACCCAGTTTCGCGGCTTCGAGAAGTTTTGCGAGGGCCGCCCCTACCGCGAGATGCCGGCCCTGACTGCGCGCACCTGCGGCATCTGCCCGGTCAGCCATCTGCTGGCCTCCAACAAGGCCTGCGACGACCTGCTCGCGGTGACCATCCCGCCCACCGCCGAGAAACTGCGCCGGCTGATGAACCTGGCGCAACTGCTGCAATCGCATGCGCTGTCGTTCTTCCACCTCTCCTCGCCCGATTTGCTGCTGGGCTGGGACTCCGACCCGGCCAAGCGCAACATCTTCGGCGTCATGGCCAAGGACCCGGAGCTGGCCAAGCAAGGCATCAAGCTGCGCCAGATCGGCCAGACCATCATCGAGATGCTCGGCGGCAAGAAGATCCATCCGACCTGGGTGGTGCCGGGCGGCGTCAACGAACCGCTCGACAGCGACAAGCGCGAGGCGATGCTGAACATGCTGCCGGAGGCGCTGACCATCGCCAAGGACACCTACGCACTGTTCAAGACCATGGTGCCCAAGTTCAAGGACGAGGCCGAGCACTTCGGCACCATGCCGACCATGTTCCTGTCGCTGGTCTCGCCCAAGGGACAACTCGAGCACTACGACGGCTTCTTGCGCATCAAAGACGCGCAAGGCCGCATCGTCGAAGACAGGGTGCCGCCGTCCGACTACCCGCGCATCATCGGCGAGGCGGTCGAGGACTTCAGCTACATGAAGTTCCCTTACTACAAGCCGCTGGGCTACCCGAACGGCATCTACCGCGTCGGCCCGCTGGCGCGGCTCAACAATGCCGAGAGCTGCGGCACACCGTTCGCCGATGTCGCCCTGGCCGAGTTCCACATGTTGCAGGAAGACTCCGGGCCGGTGCGCTCGAGTTTCCACTACCATTACGCGCGCTTGGTCGAGATCATCTTCGCGATCGAGATGATGCAACGGCTGCTCAAAGACCCGAGCATCCTCGACACGCGGGTGCGCGCCCATGCGCGCGGCAACCGCGACGAGGGCATCGGCGTCGCCGAGGCCCCACGCGGCACTCTGATGCATCACTACAAGATCGACGAGGCGGGTCTGATCACCTGGGTCGATCTGATCATCGCCACCGGCCACAACAATCTGGCGATGAATCGCAGCATCAAACAGGTCGCCGATGCCTATGTCGATGGCAACACGCTTTCGGAAGGCATGCTCAATCGGGTCGAAGCGGTGATCCGCTGCTACGATCCCTGCCTCTCCTGTGCCTCGCATGCATTCGGCCAGATGCCGTTGAGCATCGAGCTGAAGGATGCCTCTGGCGCCGTCATCGATCGCCTGGTGCGCGACGCATGAGCGCCACTGCGCCTTGGGGCGATGACGGCTCGCACAGCACCGCTGGCGGGTCAGCCCATCCCGAAGAAGGCGCTGCGGCGGCTGCCTTTGCCACCAGCGCCACGAGGCCGCTGCGGGCGCTGGTGATCGGCTACGGCAGCCCGATTCGCGGCGACGACGCGCTCGGCCCGCTGGTCGCCGATCAGCTCGAGACGCGCGTCAGCGCCGATCCCGAGCTGAGCGCTCGGGTCGAGGTCCAGGCGCGCCACATCCTGACCGCCGAGCTGGTCGACGATCTCGCCCGCGCCGAGCGCGTCATCTTCATCGACGCTGCGGCGAATCGAGCGCCCGGCGAGGTCAGCCGCCAGCGCCTAGCCCCCGATGCCAGCGCCCTCTCGACCATGGCCCACTTCCACGATCCACGCGAGCTGCTCGCCTGGTGTCAGGCCCTGTATCAACGGGTGCCAGAGACCTGGCTGGTCTCGGCTGGCGGCGCCGACTGGGGCTATGCCTGCTATGCGCTGAGCGAGACGGCGCAGGCAGTAGTCGCGCCGATGATCGCCGAGGTGCTGAGCCTCGTCGGCGCCGAGCCTGACACCCCTAACACCGGCCCTGAAACCTACTCCTGACACCGATGCGCGAGATCGTCCAGATCGATATCTCCGGCCCCGACCGGCCCGGTATCACCATGGCCCTGACCCAGGTGCTGGCCCGTTATGAGGTCGCGGTGCTCGATATCGGCCAATCGGTGATCCACGACACCCTCGCCCTTGGCATGCTCATCGAGCTGCCCGAGGAGCCGGCGAGCTGCCCGGTGTTCAAGGAGCTGCTGTTCGCCGCCCATGAGCTTGGGCTCGCGGTGCGCTTCACCCCGGTCGAGGCCGATGCCTACGAGCGCTGGGTCGATGAGCAAGGCAAGGCGCGCCACATCCTGACCCTACTCGGGCGCGAGATCACCGCCGCACAGATCGCCCAAGTGTCCGCCGTGGTCACCCAGAACGGGCTCAATATCGAGCAGATCACGCGGCTTTCGGGGCGCATCTCGCGCCGCGCTAGCCGACCGAGCCGCCCGGCCAGCGTCCAGCTCTGGCTCAAGGGACCAGTCGCCGATGTCGGCGCCCTGCATGCGAGCTTCCTCGAGCTTGGCCATCGCCTCGAGGTCGATATTGCCATCCAGGAGGACGACATCTTCCGCCGCAACCGGCGCCTGGTCTGCTTCGACATGGACTCGACCCTGATCCAGACCGAGGTCATCGACGAACTCGCCGCCGCCGCTGGCGTCGGCCCCCAGGTCGCCGAGATCACCGAGCGCGCGATGCTGGGCGAGCTGGATTTCAACGAGAGCTTCCGCCGCCGCATGGCGTTATTGGAGGGGCTGGAGGAGACGGTGCTTGCCGGTATCGCCGAGCGGCTACCGATCACGGACGGCGCCGAGCGGCTGATCGGTGCGCTCAAGCAGCTCGGCTACCGGGTCGCGATCCTCTCCGGCGGCTTCACCTACTTTGCCGAGCACCTGCAACGGCGCCTCGGCATCGACGACGTGCATGCCAATCGGCTCGAATTCGAGAACGGCCGACTGACCGGCCGCGTCACCGGCCGCATCGTCGACGGCCAACGCAAGGCCGAGCTGCTGCGTGAGATCGCCGCCCGCGAAGGCATCCGGCTGGAGCAGGTCATCGCGGTCGGCGACGGCGCCAACGACTTACCGATGCTCTCGATCGCCGGCCTCGGCATCGCCTTCCACGCCAAACCCCTGGTCAAGGAGCAGGCGCGCCACTCCATCGCCACCGTCGGCCTCGACGGCATCCTCTATCTGATCGGCATGCGCGATCGCGATCTGGAGGATCAGGCTCGACGAGAACTTGCCGGATGACCAGATCCGACAAACCGGCGCTTCAATACACCATCATCCAGCCTGGCAACATGATTTCGTACATCTCGGTCACCTGCAGGTTGATGTCGTCTGGCAGGCGAGTCACTGTCTCTGGCGCTAGATTTAAACGCTCGGCGAGCGCTTGGAGTTTTTCGGTTGCCCTGTCCGACTGCAGACGCTCTCGGTCGAACATGGCGGCCTGAAAGAGCGCGGCGATCTCGCGCGCGGCATACACAATCTCGGTTTCGGTGCGGTAGCACACGGCGGCGCTAGGATTGAGGTGATGGGCGATCGGTTGCCAGAGCGATTCGGGGAGCTGCCAGCTCTTGAGCAAGGCGGCACTGAGTTCGGCGTGATTGAATCCGAAGACCTGCTCCTCGGCGGCAATCACGTCGAGTCCTTCTCGATCGATGCGCTTGAGCACCTCCACATACGCCTCAGGACGTTGACCGAGGAGCACCAGCTTACCAAGCGCATGTAACAGTCCGGCGAGAAAGAGCGGCTCGCTCTTAGGCAACGAGAGATGTACTGCCAGTGTCCGTGCGGCGATCCCACAGGCGACGCCACTGAGCCAAAAACGCTCCATGTCCACCCGCTCGGGCGGCAATCCCTTGAACACATCGACCGCACAGGTGGCGAAGACCAGATCGCGCAAAGCCTCATAACCGATCATGCTGATCGCCTGGGTGACGGTGTCCACCGAATGCGGACGGGCGTAAAAGGCGCTGTTGAGCAGGCGCAGCAAGCGCGCCGACAACGCGGGGTCGCACAGGATGACCTCTGCTAGGTCGGAGGGCTGCGACGCAGGATCATCGATCAACTGATTGAGGCGTAATGCCACATCAGGTAAGGAATAGAGGTGTTCGGTTTCCTGGACGAGAGACTCGGGAGTCATGATCGGATTGCCCCGCAAAATTTCAACTTGCAGCCTGGGTTGGCTATTCTAAGGCAAATCTAAGGCAAAAAACGATCAAGGCCGCTTAAAGCGGCCTTGATCGTTCGAGCCTCACGAACGCTATCCAGTGATGGCGTCACGCTCGACGGTAGGCGTTGCGGGCCGATCCTCTTCAGTTACTGCAGCTGCTGCGGTAACCAGCTAGCAATCCGGCTGCGCTCGGCGGACTCGTCGATGCTGAAGAAGCGGTTCAGCACCAACAAGGCCTCGTCGAGATCGGAGCACCCGTAGTCGTCCATGACGACATGGTTGCTGCACTCTTCAACATGGTAGCGGTGCGCCCGGTCGGCGGCGTCGTAGCGCAGACGGTAGCCGGACCCGGTCCAAGAGTCCCACTTGTAGCGGATCACTTGTTCTTTTTCGTCAAACATCTCTCAACCTATTGTTTTGATGAATCATCCAGAAAATCGAGCGGCGACAGAGCGGGCAGCGCCGGATGCGGGATTCCCCGAACGTCAAAACCGCGCATGTCGCAAAAGTGCGTCCGGCGGTCTCTTACCCCATAGTCTAGAAGCACAAATGCCACTTGACAACAGAAAGTCTAACCAGTGTTCGATAAAAAAAGTGCGGACCTGCACGCATTTTTCGCACAACGCATGATCAGGCTCTTTTGTTCCAAATAAACAACAAAAATGCGATTTTGCAACAAACAACGGGCATAGCGCCATCAGCCGGCGCGGATGAGCATGCGCAACGGATCTGCAGGGTCCACCCAGTCCATGAAGGGGATGCGGCGGTCGTTGTGGGTCACCCGGTAGATCAATCCCAGCCAGTTCCCCACCACACCCTCGGCGGTGTCGCGCCAGGTATTATCGAGCCCGGCGGCGATCCGTGCCTCTGGAAACAACGGCGGCTCGCGGCCTCGATCCAGGGCACGCTGCAGCATGTGGCGATGCTCCTCGAGCACGGCCGCCGCCTTGGCCGAGAACACATTCTCTGGAAAAGGCGGATAGTCCTCCCGCGCTCCGCTCGCGAAGCGCTCGACCTCGCGCTTGTATTCCTTCAGCAACGAGATGGTGTCGTACTCAGGGTGGCCTTGGAACATCACCAGACGCAGCCCGTCCGGGCTGGTGGCCAAATGCACGCCGGCCTCGTCGCTCTCGACCAGAACCCGCGCCCCAGCCGCCTCGAATTGTTCCCGGCTGACCTCGTTGAAGCGCGAATGCGGAACGTCGAACAGGGTGTTGGTGCTCTCGACCAGCGGATGTCCCTGATCGACCACGCCATGCGTGAAAACCCCCCAACGTTTGGCCGGCAGCGGCTGGCGCCGTTGACCGTAACGAAACTGCATCACTGCATGGGTGGCCAGACAGGAGCAGAGGGTCGAGGCGACATGCTCGAAGGCCCAGTCCACCACCTCGATCAATGGCGCCCAGAACGGCTGTTGCGTCAAATCCGGACCGCTCACATTGGCACCGGTGACGATCAGCGCGTCCAGCCCTTGCTCGCGCACCACCTCGAACGGCTGATAGTAGCGCTCGATATGCGCCCTCGCCTTCTCGCCGCGCGGCAGTTCCGGCAGCGAGAAGGGATGCACATAGAACTGCGCGATCTGATTGCTCTGCCCGACCAACCGGAAGAACTGCCGCTCGGTGGCCGCCAGCGCGGCATCGGGCATCATGTTGAGCAGCCCGACGTGCAGCTCGCGGATATCCTGATGCAGCGCCCAGTCGGATTCGAGGATGTTCTGCCCCTCGGCGCGCAGGCGATCAAAGGTCGGCAGGTGATTATGGGCAACAATCGGCATGGACGCGCTCCTCTCAACCGTTTCCGAGCCCGAGCCCGCGCAGGGCCTCGGCTTCCTCGTCCGGCGTCAGCGCTGGCGTGCGCGCGATCGCGGTCTCGATCAATGCCAGGAAATCCTGCTCATCGCGCACTGCCGCGACCTCGGTCGATTCGACCGTGTAGCCGAACGGCCGCGCGATGGCCTCGTAGCGCGGCACCCGCGAGTGGAACAGGCGCGGGAAGACCCAACGCGTGAAGTCGTTCGGCTCAATGTCGGCGACATACTCGAGCCCATGCTCGGTGAGATAATCCTTGACCGCAGCCTTGATGAACGCAGGGCGAAAATACAGCGGCTTCGGATCGGCTTGCGCGCGTTGGATGAGTTTGATCTCATCGGCCTGGGGCACGCGGATGTAGAGGATCAGGCTGTGCTGGGCGAGGAGATCGATAACCGAGGGCGCTTCGAGTTCGCAAAGACTACCGCCGACATCGTTGACGAAATGGCTGTAGCCATAGATCTCGCGGGCCTTGCGGATGAACTCCGGTACATCCTGCATGGCGCGAATCTCGGCATCGCGATACAGGGCCTGACGCCGGTTGAACTCGGGCAGCGAGAGACCGCCCTTTTCCGGGTCGCCGAGCTGACCGACGAAGCTCAACACTGGCCCGAGGTCATCGACCTGGATCTTGTTCTGGAACGCGACCCAGTCACGCCGCAGCAAATCACGCAGGAAAGGCACCTGCATCGCTTGCGACTTGATCAGGTCCAGGATCGGCTCGTCGAGATAGCGGGTGCCAATGCGATAATCGCCGGAGTAGTGAAACCAGTCGCTGCGCCGCAGTAGCCCGGAGAGATAGGTCTTGCCGACCCCCGACATGCCCAGCAAGGTGATGCAGCGATGCTGCCAGTGGTGGAATTCCTCGATCGTCAACCTCAAAACAGTGCCCTCGACAGCGCTGATCCTAGCGATAAGCAAGCGCCCCGAGGCGACTCGCGGTCGGCCTCGAACTATACGCGATCCGAGCGCCCGCTCACCAGCGCACCCCACAGGCGTGTCTACCGTGCTAGGCTCGATCCGATCGATCATGGTCCCAACCTGGCGATGACACGGCCACCCTGCCCGACAACCCGCTCGCCCCAGCCGATACCCGCCGAGAATGGATGCCGTTACTCCCCCAGCCTCCGTTGAGCCCGAACTCAGGCCACCCTCCATCGCGCTCGGCGAGGACAGGCCCGAGGCGATTGAGCTGCGCCTGGCCGGGCACTGGCGCTTGGACCAGCGCATCCCGCCCCTGAGCGATGCCGCAGCGCTGATCGATCGCGCGCTCGCGCGCTCGCCGACACAGACGTCGGACCACGCCTCGGACCAAACGCCGGACCAAGACCGCCCTCTGCGTTTCGAGACCAGCGAACTGCTCGACTGGGACTCCGCCCTCGTGACCTTCGTCGCCGGCATCGATCGTCTGTGCCACGCGCGCGCGCTCCAGTGCGACCACGACGCCCTGCCGCACGGCCTGCGCCGCCTGCTCGAGATGGCGCGCAACATCCCGCCCGCCCCGGAGCAGGAAACCCACGATCGCGGCCCCGGCTTCGTGACCCGCATCGGGCTCGACCTCGCCGACCTGGTGCGCTCCACCGGCGAGATCATGGCCTTTTTCGGCGAAGGGGCGATCGCCGTGCGTCACTTCCTCGCCGGGCGCGCGCGCTATCGCAAATCCGAACTTTGGGTCATCATCCAAGAGTCGGGCGCCGACGCGCTGCCCATCATCAGCCTGGTGAGCTTTTTGGTCGGCATGATCTTGGGCTACATTGGCGATCAGCAACTGGCCCAGTTCGGTGCCCGCATCTTTGTGGCCGACCTGGTCGGGCTCGCGACCGTGATCCAGATGGGCGCGCTGATCACCGGCATCGTCCTCGCCGGGCGCACCGGAGCGGCCTTCGCCGCGCGCATCGGCACCATGCAAGTCAACGAGGAAATCGATGCGCTGCGCACCTTCGGCATCCCACCGATGGAGTTCTTGGTGCTGCCGCGCATGCTCGCGCTGATCTTGATGACACCGCTGCTGACCCTCTATGCCGACCTGCTTGGCATCCTCGGTGGGCTCTTCGTCGGCACTGTCGTCGGCGGTGTCAGCCTGACCGCCTATCTGATCCAGACGCAGGCGGCGATCGGCTGGAACCACATCATCCAGGGCCTGATCAGCGCCACCGTCTATGGCGCCATCGTCGCCGCCTCCGGCTGCCTGCGCGGGATGCAATGTGGACGCAGCGCGGCGGCCGTTGGCGAGGCCACCACCTCGGCGGTGGTCACCGCCATCGTCTTCATCGTCATCGCCGCTGCGGTGCTGACGGTGATCTTCAATGCCATTGGGCTCTCGGGGTGAGCGCGCGAGAGCGATGAGCACGCACATCCAGACCCCGCCCGAGACCGACGCAACGCCGGCGACGCCCGACGTGGTGATCCAGGTCGAGGATGTCACGCTCGGCTATGGCTCGACCCTGATTCAGCAGGGGCTCGACTTCGTCATCCACAGCGGCGACGTCTTCATTATCATGGGCGGCAGCGGTTGCGGCAAAAGCACCGTGATGCGCGCGCTGACCGGCCTGCTGGCGCCACAGCAAGGCCGGATTCTGCTGCATGATCAAAGCCTGTGGGAGAGTTCGGAAGAGGCGCGCGTCCAACTTCTACGCAAAATCGGTGTCATGTATCAGAGCGGCGCGCTCTGGAGTTCGATGACCTTGGAGGAGAATGTGGCGCTGCCGCTCGAACAATACACGCGCTTGTCGCGGCAGCAGATCTGCGAGCTGGCCGAGTACAAACTGGCACTGGTTGGGCTTGCCGATTTCGGCGACTATTATCCGGGGCAGATCAGCGGCGGCATGCGCAAGCGCGTCGGTGTCGCGCGCGCCATGGCCCTTGACCCCGATATCCTCTTCTTCGACGAACCTTCGGCCGGTCTCGATCCGCTCTCCGCGCGGCGCCTTGATGACCTGATCCTCGAATTGCGCGACAGCCTAGGAACAACCATGGTGGTGATCACTCACGATCTCGACAGCCTCTTTCTGATCGGCGACGACGCCGTCTTCCTCGACGCCGAGACCCGCACCCTGCTCACCAGCGGCAATCCGAAACAGTTGCGCGATCACAGCGAGATCGCCGAGGTCCGCGCCTTTCTGCGCCGAGGCGAACCATGAGTCGCGAGGCCAATCCGACCATCATCGGCGGCTTCGTGCTCGGCGCGGTCGCGCTCGTTGTCATCGGCATCCTGGTGTTCAGCAGCGGCGCCTGGCTGCGCGAGCGGCTCTTTCTGGTGACCTACTTTCCGGGGTCGGTGCAGGGGCTGAACGTCGGCGCCCAGGTCCAGTTCCAGGGCGTGCCGATCGGCCAGGTGGTCGAGATCGGGCTTGACTATCTCGCCGATCGCGACAGTTTTCGGGTGCCGGTGCGCTACGAGGTCTGGCCCCGGAGCATCGATGTGCTCGGCGCGCGCGAGGGCACCACGAGCAGCGAACTCCTGCAGCATCTGGTCAACGAGAGCGGTCTGAGCGCCCAGCTCGAATCGGTGAGCCTCGTCACCGGTCAGTATCTGGTCAGTCTGAGCCTGAACCCCGGACTGCCGAAACGCGACACGAGCCCATTGCCCGATGGCAGCATTCAGGTGCCGGCCATCGCCGCCGTCCGCGATCGCGTTCAGCAGATGCTCGAGAATCTGCACCTCGATGAACTCGTCAATACCGCGCAGGACACCCTGAATGGCATCAACCGGCTGGTCAACGCCGGCGAGACACGCTCGGCGCTGAACAACCTGGACCGAACCCTCTCGGGGATCGCAAATCTGGTGGATAATCTCGACCGCCAAATTCAACCGCTCGCCGAGCGCGCCGACAGTGCCATCGACAAATACGAGCAGCTCGGCGAGGTTCTGCAAGAGGAGGTCGCCCCGGTGCTGCGAGAGCTGACCGAGGCTGGACAGGCGGTCAGCGCCCTCGCGCAACGGATGGAAGCGGAGGTGGGGCCGATCGCGGGTTCCACCCGGCGCGCCCTAGAGGAAGCGGCACAGGCGATGAACGCCGTCAGCCAGCTCACCGCCGAGGGCTCATCGACGCGCTACGAGCTGGATCAATTGCTGGTGACCGCAACCCGTGCCGCGCGCTCGATTCGTTCCCTCGCCGACTATCTCGAGCGCCATCCGGAGGCCCTGCTGCAAGGCAAGCGCTCGCGTTATTGACCGGCCCACGAGCGCGCGCTGGTTTGGATGAACGATCGGTAACCCATTGGCAACCGGCCCGTAAAGCCGCACCCCCAACACTGGCTCGCACAGGCTGAGCTGACGGCCAGTGCCCTGGCCCACGTTCCGGCCAGCGCTGCGTCGAACAGACACCTGCGGCAGCATTCACTCAGGAGTTCATGATGCCTTCGACTCGACCCACCACCGTCTGCAGACGCCATCCCGCGCGCTCAGCGGCAACGCTCAGCCTGGCAGGCCTTTTGTCAGCGCTGCTCTTGACCGCCCAGCCCGGCCATGCGGACTCGGTCCCCGATCCGCTGAACGCCCCAGCCGGGCCGGCCAGTTTCGCCGATGTCGTGGAGCGCGTCACGCCAGCGGTGGTCAATGTCACGGTCGCGCAAGAGGCCCGGCAGGCCCTCTCGATACCCGGCGGCCCACTGCCCGACGAGGGTTCGCCGCTGTACGAATTCTTCAAGCGCTTCGGCGGACTCGGAGAGATGCCGATGCCAGGACCGCGCCAGCGTGAAGGCGAGGGCTCGGGCTTCATCATCGATGCCGAAGGCCATATCGTCACCAACAACCATGTGGTCGATGGCGCCACCCGCATCGAGATCACCTTAAACGACGGCGAGCAGTACGAGGCGGTGGTGATCGGCCGAGATGCCAAGACCGACCTCGCCTTGCTCAAGATCGATACCAGCGACCCCCTGCCCTATGTGGCCTTCGGCGACAGCAGCGGCGCCCGCGTGGGCGACTGGATACTCGCGGTTGGCAATCCCTTCGGGCTCGGCGGCTCGGTCAACGCCGGCATCATCTCGGCGCGTGGGCGCGACATCAACTCCGGCCCTTATGACGACTATATCCAGATCGACGCACCGATCAATCGCGGTAATTCCGGCGGCCCGCTGTTTGATGCGCGCGGTGTGGTGATCGGCGTCAACACCGCGATCTTCTCGCCCAGTGGCGGCAATATCGGCATCGGCTTCGCGATCCCGTCCGAGACCGCCGCCAAGATCGTCGCCGATCTCAAGACCAAGGGGCGTGTCGATCGCGGCTGGCTCGGGGTCCAGATCCAGCCCGTGACCGACGAGATCGCCGCCAGCCTCGGCCTGGCCGAGACCCGTGGCGTGCTGGTTGCGGATGTCCTCCCCGGCACGCCGGCCAAGGCGGCTGGCGTCAGCAGCGGCGACATCATCTTGCAAGCCGCTGGCGAGCGGATGCAGGAATATCGCGACCTGACCAAGCTGATCGCTGGCATCGATGCGGGCACCCCCATCGAGCTGGTGGTGTTGCGCTCCGGTGAGACCCTGACCATTCCAGTCACCATCGGCCAGATGCCGAGCGAGGAGCTGACCCGCAACGTCCCCCCCGCTGAGTCCGCTGGCGACGCGCCCCGGCTCGGTCTGTATTTGGCTCCATTGACTCCCGAGCTGCGCGCCGAACGCGGGATCGAGAACGACGCCACCGGCGTGCTCGTCGCCCAGGTCGCCCCTGGGAGCCCGGCGCACATCGCGGGGATCAAGGCCGGTAGCCTGATCTCGATGGTCGGCCAGCAAGCCGTCACCCAGCCCAGCCAGGTGGTCGATGCGGTCAAACAGGCCGCCGCCGCCAACCGGCCCGCGATCTTGCTGCGGGTGGAGCAAGAGGGTGAGCAGCGTTTTGTCGCGGTCCCGATCGGTTGAGTGCCGGCACCGGTCGGGAGGCCGATCATCGCCATGCGTGTACTGGTGATCGAGGATGACGCGCAGCTCTGCGGCTATCTTGCCAAGGCTTTCGGCGAGATCGGCGCGAGCGTGGATCTGGCCGAAAACGGCCGCGACGGGCTCTTTCTCGCCGCCGGCAATCGCTACGATGCCATGGTCGTCGATCGCATGCTGCCGGAACTCGACGGGCTGGCCATCATCCGCACCCTGCGCGCCTCGGGCAATCCGACGCCGGTGCTGATTCTCAGCGCCCTCGGCGAGGTCGATCACCGGGTCGAGGGGCTGCGCGCCGGCGGCGATGATTACCTGGTCAAGCCATTCGCGTTCTCCGAGCTGCATGCGCGCATCGAGGCCCTGCTGCGGCGCGCGACGCCCGGCGACGCGCCGGTCACTCACCTGAGCGTCGCCGATCTCGAACTCGACTTGCTCAAGCGTGAGGTCCAGCGCGCCGGCCAACCGATCGCACTGCAACCGCGCGAGTTCAAGCTGCTGGAGTACCTGATGCGCCACGCCGGCCAGGTTGTCACCCGCACCATGCTGCTCGAACACGTCTGGGATTATCATTTCGATCCGCAGACGAACGTCATCGATGTCCATATCAGCCGCTTACGCGCCAAGATCGACAAAGACTTCGAACAGCCGCTGCTGCAGACGGTGCGCGGCGCCGGCTACATGCTGCGCGCCGATTGATGGCCTTGCCGGCCAGCGCGCGCCGCGCATGGCGCTGGCTGCGCGCGTCGCGTTTCACCCTGACCAGCTCGACCTTCCGCCTAGCGCTGCTGTACATGCTCTTGGTCGGCGTCTCGGTGGCGATCCTGCTCGGGTTTCTTTACTGGTCCACCGCCGGCTACATGGCGCGCCAGACCGATGCCACCATCGGCGCCGAGATCCAGGGCCTGGCCGAGCAGTATCGGCGCCGTGGGCTGGCCGGCCTCTCGACCCTCATCGCCGAGCGCATCGCGCGCAATCCGCAGGGCGCCTCGATCTATCTGCTGACCCAGCCGAACGGCACGCCCATCATCGGCAATCTCGACAGTTGGCCGCCGGTCGCGCCCGATGGCGAGGGCTGGGTGCAGTTCCGCACCCAGCAGGCGAGCGCAGGCAAGGCCAGCGTTGAGCATGAAACCCGCGCCAAGGTGTTTCGCTTACGCGGCGAGCTCAGGCTGCTGGTCGGGCGCGATGCGCGCGAACTGGCCGCGATCCGCAAGCTGGTGCTGGACGCCATCAGCTGGGGCTTGGCGATCACGGTCGGGCTGGCGCTGCTCGGCGGCTGGCTGATGAGCGCCGGTATCGCGCGCCGGCTCGATATCATCAATCAGGTGAGCCGCGAGATCATGCAGGGCGACCTGACTCGGCGCGTGCCGAGCGCCGGCACCGGGGACGACTTTGACCAATTGGCCGAGAATCTGAATCGCATGCTCGAGCGCATCGAGGCGTTGATGCTCAGCATCCGGCAGGTCTCGGATAACATCGCTCACGATCTGCGCACGCCGTTATCGCGCTTGCGCCATCGGCTCGAACTCTTGCGCGGCAGCATGCGCGACGAGGCGGCGCGCACCGAGGTCGAGGTGGCGATCGGCGATGCCGACGAGCTGCTGAGTGCCTTCAATGCGCTGCTACGCATCGCCCGCATCGAGGCCGGCAGCCGCCGCGCGGCCTTTGCCGATCTCGACCCGCTGCCTCTGCTACGCGACGTGGCCGAACTCTACGAACCGCTGGCGGCGGAGTCGCGGCAGGCGATCGAGGTCGAAGGGGCCGGCGGCGATAGCGGCAACGATCGCGGCGCCTGCCGGCTGCACGCGGACCGTGACCTGCTGTTCCAGGCGCTGGCGAATCTGGTCGATAATGCGATCAAGCATACCCCGGATGGCGGTCGCATCCGGCTGCGCGCGCACTGCACCAGCGAGGCCGTCGAACTCAGCGTCAGCGACGACGGCCCCGGCATCCCCGCCGAACTGCGCGACAAGGTGTTGCAGCGCTTCTTTCGCATCGACGAAAGTCGCGCCGCCCCTGGGCATGGGCTCGGCCTCAGCCTGGTGCAAGCGGTCGCGCAGTTGCATGGCGCCACGCTCAGTCTGGAAGATGCGGCCCCCGGCCTCAGGGTCAGGTTGCACCTGCCGAAACCAGCCAGGGTGGATTTCAACCTCCCTGGGTGTTGGGATCGCGCGCCGGCGGGCGCATTACTAGGGCAGCCGGTCGGCCCGGCAGCGAGTCGATACGGCCAACAAGCCGTCCCCCCACCCAAAGGAGTTCCAAGATGAATCGCCTCATCCCCATCCTGTTATCGACCAGCCTCGTCGGTGCCGGTCTCGCGCCGGCGGTTGCCGCCGAGTGGACCCTCGATCCGGCGCGCTCGCATCTGAGCTACGTCTCCATCAAGTCCGGCCATATCGGCGAAATCAACCATTTCACCGAGATCGCCGGGCGCATCGACGATGACGGCCAGGTGGTGGTCGATACCGCGCTCGATAGCGTCGAGACGCTGATTCCGATCCGCAACGAGCGCATGCGCGAGATCCTGTTCAAGACCACGAATTACAGCGATGCAACCCTGAGCGCCAAGCTCAATCCCGCCGAGATCGCGGCCTTGCAACCGGGCGAGATCGTCGAGGTGGTCGCCGAGAGCACGCTCAGTCTGCACGGCGAGCGCCAACCGCTGGTGCTCAAGATGCAGGCGGCGAAGCTCGATGCACACACCCTGATGGTGGCCAGCATCGAGCCTGTGATCCTCGATGCCGCCAATTTTGGCTTAAGCGAGGGCGTCGAGACGCTGCGCGAGATCGCCGGGCTCGATAGCATCAGCCGCGCCGTGCCGGTGACCTTTGTGATGACCTTCGAGAGCGAGCATCCGGCACCGGGCGCCAGCGCCGAGATGCCGACTGCGAAAACGCTCGATCGATACCTGACCTACCGAGAGATCGTCGAGGCGATGAGCAGCGAGCAGAAGGAAGCGATCGCAGCACTGTTTAGCCCTCGCCGTTAGCAGCGAGCGCCGCGCCAGCCCCAGCCGACGCTCAGACGCTGTCGAAGCGTTCGAACTGCATGCTGTACTGGCCACGGCCCTGGGTCAGACTGCGCAGCTCGGTGGTATAGCCGAGCAGGTACTCGAGCGCGACCTCGCAGCGGATGCTCGCCGAATCGTCGGCGTCTTGACCCGTCTTGGTGGCCTGTATCGCGGCGCGCCGCTGCTGCAGGTCGCCAAGCACGCTGCCAAGATTGGCCTCGGGCACCACCACATCCACGCGCATCACCGGATGCAAGGCAACCGGCCCAGCCGCAGCCAGTGCCTTGGCCAGGGCGCGCATGGCGGCGGCTTGCAAGGCCTCCGGCGTGCTCTGTGGACCGAACAGCTCCACCTCCGCCAGGGTGACGGCGACATCGTCCACCGGCGCCCCCTGCAACACACCACTGGCCAGCCCGGCCTGCAGACCATCCTCCAACGCCCGCTGCTGCTCTAATGAGAGTTCCGCGCCGTCCGGGCGCAGCTGCGGTTGGCACTGGATCTGGTGGCCCGCGCCGCGCTCCCTGGGCGCCACTGCGACTGCGGCCCAGGCGCTGAGTTCGGGCTGCTTGCCATCGGGGCTCGCCGGGCGGCTGTGCAACTGCTCGGCGCGTGCCGCGCGGGCGATGGTCTCGCGCACCGCGACCGCCGGCCGGCCACAGCGCACGCGCTGCCCGAATTCGCGCTCGATGCGTTCGAGCACGATCTGCAGATGCAGTTCGCCCATGCCGCGCAACAGGCGCTGACCGGTCTCGGGGTCTTCCTCGACCCGTAGCGTCGGGTCCTCCTGCTCGACCTTGTCCAGCACCTCGAGCAACTTGTCCTCATCGGTGCCCACCGCCGGCTCGATGGCCAGGCTCAGCACCGGCTGGCGCGCCTCGATGCGCTCCAGCGCCAGCAGGTGCTCCGGATCGCAGAGGGTATCGCCGGTGGCGGCATGGCGCAGCCCGGCGAGGAGCACGATCTGCCCCGGCCCCGCCTCATCCAGGCGCGTCTTGCGCCCGGCATCGACATCGAAGATGCGCGCGACCTGCTCCTTGCGCACGCGCCCGTCGGCGCTCTGGAAGGCGATGCTATCGCCAACCTTGAGCCGATTGCGGTAGACGCGCGTGAAGCAATGGCGCCGCCCGTCCCACAACTGCACCTTGAACACCAGCGCCACCAACGGGCCCTGGGCGCCGATGGCAACGGTCTCGGGCTCGCCATCCGGCCGCCGCGCGATGGCCGCCGGCCGATCGAGCGGCGCCGGCAACAGGTCCACCGCTGCGTCCATCACCGGCTGCACGCCGAGGTTGCGCAAGGCGCTGCCGCCGAAGCAGGGGAACAGGCGCCCGGCGAGGGTGCCACGCCGCAGGGCGGCGAGCAGGGGGTGCGGCTCGGGCTCGCCGCCATCGAGCACCAGATCGGCCAGGGTCTCATCGGCGTCGGCGGCGGCGAGCAACAGCGCCTCGCGCAGGTCGGCGACCGGTTCCCAGAGCGCGTCCGGGCAGGGTTCGCTCGACATCTGCTCGCCCTGTTCGCCGCCAAAGCGCAGCAGGCGTCGGTGCAGCAGATCGATACAGGCCTGCCGATCGGCGAGCGGCACGGTCATCGCCACCGGCTCGACTCCAAGACGCTCGCGGATCGCACCGAGCACGCGACGAAAATCGGCCCCGGGCCGGTCGATCTTGTTGACGAAGAAGAGCACGGGTAGCCCAAAGCGGCAGCGTTGGCGCCAGACCGTCTCGGTCTGCGGCTCGACGCCGCGCACGCCGTCGAGCACCAGAACAACCCCATCGAGCACGCGCATCGAGCGCTCGACCTCGATGGTAAAATCCACATGGCCGGGCGTATCCACGACCTGCAGCAGATGCTCGCGCCAAGGCGCCTTGGTCACCGCTGCGGTGATGGTGATACCGTGATCCTGTTCCTCGGCCATCCAATCCATGTGCGCGGCGCCGTCGTGGACCTCGCCGATCTTGTGCGAGGCGCCGGCGTAGTAAAGGATACGCTCGGTCAACGTGGTCTTGCCCGCGTCGACATGCGCGGCGATACCGATGTTGCGCACATGCGCGAGCGCCATCGGTGCCTGACCTTTTTTTTGGTTGCGGGGATGTTGACTGGACTGACTCATGAACCACCATCGACCTGAATTGAAGACTTGGCAGACCCCTTTGGCCCAGCCCGCGATCGAGCGCTCGGCCCAACATTCAGCCCAGCCCCGGCTCCAGCCGCTGGCTCAGGCCATCCACTGCGGAGATTCGACCATGACGATGCGGCCCACATCCACACGCGGCGTCTGGCCCGCGCGCGAACGCCCCACCCCAGCGCGCCGCTGGCCACGCCTTGCCGGCGTCCTCGCCATGATCGTCGGCCTGAGCGCCGCGATGGCGATGACCGCCGCCGAGGCCAAGGTCTATCGGCTCATCGATCCGAGCGATAGTGTCATCGGCACCCCGTTCTATGTAAAGGCGCGTCGGGAGCATACCTTGCTCGATATCGGTCGCCACCACGGACTCGGCGCCGACGAGATGACACAGGCCAACCCGGGTGTCGATCTGTGGATTCCCGGCGAAGGCACGAAGGTGCTGGTGCCCACGCGCCATGTCTTACCCGACGCGCCGCGCAAGGGGATCGTCCTGAATCTGGCCGAGCGCCGGATGTATTACTATCGCTCAGCGAGCGAGATCGAGACGTTTTCGATCGGGATCGGCCGCGAGGGTTGGGAGACGCCAGTCGGCAGCTACCACATCATCGAGAAGACCGAGAACCCGAGCTGGACACCGCCGGCCTCGATTCGTGCCGAATACGCCAAGCGCGGCGAAACGCTCCCCGCCGTGGTGCCACCCGGGCCGGACAATCCGCTCGGCAGCCACCGCCTGCGGCTCAACAATCCGAGCTATCTGATTCATGGCACCAACAAACCCTGGGGCGTCGGCATGCCGGTCAGCTCGGGCTGCACTCGCATGTTTCCGGAGGATATCGGGCATTTGTTCGATCAGGTTACGGTCGGCACGCCAGTGACGATCGTCGATCAGCCCTACAAGGTCGGCTGGCTTGGCGACCAGCTGTTTCTGGAGGTCAGTCGAGAGGAGGGAACGACGCCGCGCCGCATAGAAGAGATTATTCCGCCCTCGATCGCCCAGGCCGAGGGGATCGTGATCGATTGGGACGCGATCAGGCGGGTACAGCAGGAGAATACCGGCTTCCCACAGCTTGTGGGAAGCCGGCAAGGCTCAAAGAGCTGGCATCATTTCGACAGGATCTTCTGATGCGATTACTTTGCCATGACGCGCTGGTACATACGGTTGATGCGATCCTCGTTGGCCTCGCAGCAAGCCTGCGCCGAGTTGGCGGCGTTCATCGCCGCCTGCGCCATATCGCGCGCCTCCTGATCGGTGGCACAACCGCCGAGCAACGAGGCGCCCAGCAGTGCAGCAGCAGACAGAGAGGCGAGCTTGAATGTCTTGGTCATTGGAAGTTCTCCATATTTTGAGTTTGCCGAACGGCACCTGATTTATATCACAGACCGAGGGCGTTTTTCGCACCGGCGGATCGCTCATGCGCAGCGCCTACAGAACCCTGTTTAGAAGAGAGCACCGGAATTGGTCGACCGCTACTATCGCCGCCCGTTACCCAACAGCGGTCCACATCCCTTTCGTTGCCAGGGCTTCGTGCGCAACGGCACCATTGCCACGCAAGGCGGTGCGCCGCTACCGATCGAGTCCCTACCGCCTTTTCTGCGTGCGTTGCTGGTCACCGATGGCACCGTAACCAAAGCACTGGAGGCCTATTTCTGGGAGCCGGTCGTCGTCGATACGCTGCGTCAGGAGTTCATTGAGGCGGCCGCCGAGATACCCTGGATCGAGGTCGACCCCGGCGATCAGGTCATGGTGCGCGAGGCGCTGTTGCGCGGCAGCGACAGCAACAAGCACTATGCGCGCGCCTTCTCGGTGATCCGCTCCAGGCTCATCCCGGCCTCGTTTCGGGAACGGCTGATCAATCGCGAGATCGGCATTGGCGTGCTGATCCGCGACAGCGGTCTGGAGAGCTTTCGCGAAGTGATGGAAGTCGGGGTCGAACCGGCGTCGGCCAGTGGCGAGCAGGCGCTGTTTCGCACCTATCGCATCATCATCGACGGCCAGCCGGTGATTCTGATCAGCGAGATCTTTCCGCTCGCGCTCTATCTCTCGGCCTGAGCCGCCTCGCGGTCGCGGCCGAGAGGACGGCCCAGCAGCCGGCACAGGTGAGCGGCGAGCCGATCGCCAGCGGCCTGGACGCCGATGCGGCCACCATGATCGCACAGCCGCGTTACCGCCAGCCCAGGATAGCCGCACGGGTTGATGCGCCCAAACGGAGCCAGATCGAGCGCGACGTTCAGTGCGATGCCGTGATAGCTGCAGCCATGGCGCACCCGCAAACCGACCGAGGCGATCTTCGCCGCCCCCACGTACACGCCGGGCGCATCGGCCCTAGGCTGGGCATCGATTGCATGCTCGGCCAAGAGGTCGATGAGCGCCTGTTCGAGCAGATGCACCAACTGCTTGACCCCGAGCCGGGAGCGCTTCAAGTCCAACAGCAGATAGGCCACCAGTTGACCGGGACCATGATAGGTCACCTGGCCACCGCGGTCGCAGTGGATCACCGGGATCGGACCAGGGTCCAGGACGTGCTCCGGTAAGCCGGCTTGCCCGAGCGTGAACACCGGTGGATGCTCCAGCAGCCAGAGTTCATCCTCGGTGCCCGCATCGCGGGCATCGGTGAAGGCGCGCATCCGCGCCCAACTCTCGGCGTAGTCGCACTGCCCGAGCCAGCGCACTCGCAGCGGCAGCAGTGGCGACAAGGGCTCAGAAGGCACAGGTAATGCGCTCGTGCTCGGACAGCTCGCGGTAGATGGCATCCAGTTGGTCCTTGCTGCGCGCCTCAATCACCACCGTCACCGAGACCCAGCGACCCGTGCGACTCGCGCGCGCGCGCACCGCATCCTTGCGGGTCTCCGGCGCATGGCGCTCGATGATCGCGCGCAGGATGGCCTCGATCCCATCCTCGGCGCGCCCCATCGCCTTGATCGGGAAAGCGCATGGGAAGCGCAGCAGGGTGTCGTCTTGGATGGGGTCTGAATCCGCCATGCGCGTCATCCTCTTCGCAACGCTCAGGCCGCCGCGCGGCGTAGCTCGGCCTTGAAGGCTTGATAGCGTGCATCGATACGCCGCCACAGCGGCCCGGGACGCCCGTCGCCGACCGAGCGTTCATCGAGTCGCGTCACCGGCAGCACCTCGCGAGTCGAGCTGCTGATCCAGACCTCGTCGGCCTGGCGCAGTTCCTCGACCGCGAGGTCACGCTCTTGGGTCGATATCCCGTCGCCCCTGGCCAGCTCCAGCACCAGATCGCGGGTGATTCCGGCCAGCAGCAATGGCCCCTTGGGCGGCGTGATCAACTGCCCATCGCGTACGATGAACAGATTGCTGGTCGAGCCCTCCAGGGCCAGGCCGTCACGCACCAGGATGGCCTCCTCGGCCCCCGCCTCTTGCGCCGACTGGCGCAGCAGCACAGCCGCCAACAGCGAGGTCGATTTGATATCGCAGCGCAGCCAGCGGATATCCTCGCGCGTGACCACGGTCACTCCTTGCTCGGCGACAGCCGCATCACGCGCCTTCATCGGCTTGGCCATCGCCAGCACCGTCGGCGTCGGCTGAGCCGGGAAACGATGATCGCGTGTCGGCGCCGAACCGCGCGTCACCTGCAGATAGAGCGCCTGGTCGGTCATCGGATCAGGCGCGAGCAATCGGGTGAAAACGCTCGACCAGTCAGCCCCTGACAGCGGCACTTGCAGCCCGATGGCGCGCAGGCTGTTGTCGAGCCGTTGCAGATGCTCGGCGGCGCGCAACGGATGTCCGGCATAGACCGGAATCACCTCGTAGACACCATCGCCGAACAGGAAACCACGGTCCATCACCGAGATCATGGCCTGTTGCGGCGCGACGAAGGCACCGTTGAGATACAGCTCGCTCATCGACGTGCGCACCTAAAAAAGCTTCAGGATCGAATCAACCGTCTGGCGCAGCAGGCCGCCACGCGCGACTGGATCGAGCGCCACGGCCGGCTGACGCTTGATGACCTCGGCGTCCAGCAGCAAGACGATTTCGCCAACCTGCTCGCCCTCATCAATAGGCGCCTCGAGCACCGCCTTTGGCTCGAGTTGGGCCGAGAGTGCATCGAAACGACCGCGCGGCACGGTGATGGTCACTTCGGTGGCCGGCCCCACCGCAACCATCGACGGATCGCCGGACCAGACGCGCAGCACCTCGAGAGGCTCGAGCGCGGCATAGAGACGGTGAGTCTCGAAAAAGCGGAACCCATAATTCAACAACGCTAGACTATCGGCGACGCGCGCCGCATTGCTCTCGGTGCCCATCACCACCGAGATCAAGCGCTGACCATCGCGCTCGGCCGAGGACACCAAGCAATAGCCGGCGGCCCGGGTGTGGCCGGTCTTGACGCCGTCCACGCCGACGCCCCTGCCGAGCAAGCGGTTGCGATTGAACTGCCGGATACCCTGCCAGGTGAATTCGGGCTCTGAGTACCAACGATAAAACTCGGGAAACTCGCGGATCATCGCCGTGGTCACCAGCGCGATATCCTTGGGCGTGGTGACGTGCTCGGGGCCGGGCAAGCCGGTCGCGTTGGTGAAATGCGTCTGCGTCATGCCGAGCCGCTGCGCATGCTGGTTCATCAGACTGGCGAAGCCCTCCTCGGTGCCGGCGATATGCTCGGCCAGTGCCACGCTGGCATCATTGCCGGACTGGATGATCATGCCCTTGAGCAAATCCTCGACCGGGATCTGATGACCGACCTCGATGAACATCTTCGAGCCGCCGGTTCGCCAGGCCTTCTCGCTGATCAAGACCTGATCGTCGAGAGCGATGTTGCCAGCCGCCAGCTCACTAAAGACCACATAGGCGGTCATGATCTTGGTCAGGCTTGCAGGCTCAAGACGCGCGTCGGCATTCGCGGCCGCGAGCACCGCGCCACTGTCATGGTCGATCAGCAGATAGCCCTCGGCGCCCAGCGCTGGCGGCGGTGGGGGCTCGGCCCAAGCCGTGACGAGGACCAGGCTGGCGAGAATGATGGTGATGATGTAACGCATGGGCGGGGAGTTTACCTGCTCGCGGGAACCTCGGCAGCCCGCATCTGACGGCGATGTGCGGGATTAGGGTGACACCACGACCGGCTGATCGAGACCGAGGGCCGTCAGCCGGCGCCCGAGCGCATCGGCATCCGAGGTCGAGCGCAGCGGCCCGACCTGGACCCTGTAGAGTGGCGGCGCCGCACCGCCGGCGCCCGGCGCTTTCACCAACACCGGCGTGTCCAGCGTCGAGACTAAGCGGTGGCGCAGTTGCTCCGCGTTACCGCGGCTGCCGAATGCGCCCACCTGGAGATAGACCGCTTGCCCCGAAGGGCGCGCACGCGTGTCTGCGGCGGCCAACCGCAAGAGCGTCTTCGCATCCTGGCCATGATCGCGCGGATCGATCGAGCGCACCTCGACGCGTGCCGTGCCAGCGTTGACCATATCCAGCCGCTTGGCGGCGGCATACGAGAGATCGATGATGCGATTGCCGACGAAAGGCCCACGGTCGTTGATCTTCACCACGGCCCGGCGCCCATTCTCGAGGTTGGTGACCAGCGCGTAGGTCGGCAAGGGCAGCGTCTTGTGAGCCGCCGTCATCCTGTGCATATCATAACGCTCGCCGCTGGAGGTGTCGCGACCATGGAACTTCTTGCCGTACCAGGAGGCGACGCCTGTTTCGCGATAATTGCGGCTGCTGGACTTGGTGTGATAGCGCTGACCAAACACCACGTAGGAGTCCATGTTGCCTCGGCGCGACTTCGGCTCGGCTTTTGGCATGGTCTCAATGAAAATGTCGCTTGTGGACGGCGTTTTCGACGTGCTTCCGCAGCCGGCCATGAGCATGATCAGCCCACTCAGGAGGCCAAGCCTCAGCGCTCCTGACAGCCACCCTTGGTCCTTGGTCGTCGGCCTGAACGGCATCGGGATCGCCACCGCTACGCATCCAGCCTCGCAATCGCTCGACTCAGTTCATAGACGGCGAGTGCATACAGGTTGCTATGGTTGTAACGGGTGATGGCGTAGAAATTCTCCAAGATGACCCAGTATTCAGGCCCCTCATGATTGAGTTCGATCAGCGCGGCACGGGCGTGCGGGTCTAGCGGCTCGGCCAGCTCGACGCCGGCCTCCTCAAGCCGTGCGACGCTGAGGTGCGGCACGATCGGTCGTTTGCCACCGACCTCGATCCCGTCTCCGAGCGGCTGGCGCAGCGTCGCCGGGGTGGCGATCGGCGCGCCGCGCAGCCATCTGTGATCGGCGAGATAGGCACCGACACTGCCGATCACATCGGCCTCGCTGTTCCAGAGATCGCGCCGGCCGTCGCCATCGAAATCGACCGCGTAGGCGCGATAGCTTGACGGGATGAACTGCGGCTTGCCGAGCGCGCCGGCATAGGAGCCGTACGCAGTGGCCGGATCGATCGCTTCTTCGCGCGCGAGCAACAGGAACTCCTCAAGCTCCTTGCGAAAGAACGCCGCCCGCCGCGGATAAGCGAATCCGAGCGTGCTCAACGCATCGAGCACGCGGTGAGGGCCAAGGGTGGCGCCGTAATTGGTCTCGATGCCGATGATCGCGACGATCACCTCCGGCGGCACGCCATAGGTCTGTTCGGCGCGCTGCAGCAAGGCCGCATGTTCGGCGAGGAAACGCTGCCCGCCGGCGATGCGCTCTGGCGTCACGAACAGCGCCCGGTATACCCCCCATGGCTTGCTTTCATAGGGCTGGTCCATGGCATCGACGATCGCTTGTCGATAGCGCGCGCTCTGCATGAGCGCCACCAACTCGGCGCGCTCGAAGTCATGTCGCGCGACCATCTCCTCGATAAAGGCCTCGCGCTCAAGCGCATAGCTCGCAGGTGCCTCGGCCTTGGCCAGCGCCGGTATCCATAGCAGCCAGGCCAGCAGGACCCCAGCAACGGTGGTGGGCGTGACCGAGAGCGGATTGTTGGGCATGGGAAAGACTACCTCGATCGTCGATTCAACCTTGAGTATAGGCGCGAACTCACTCACTTTGAAGCAGTTTCCGCCGCGTTTGCACCGACATCAGGATGCCGAAGCCCAGCATCAGGGTCACCAACGAGGTTCCGCCATAGCTGATCAGAGGCAGCGGCACCCCGACCACGGGCAGGAGCCCGATGACCATCCCCATGTTCACGAACAGGTAGACGAAGAACACGATGGTGATCGATCCCGCCAAGAGTCGGCTATAGGCATCCGGGGCCTGCGCGGCAATACTCAGCCCGCGCAGGATCACCGCCAGGTACAGCAGCATCAACAGGATGACCCCCGACAAGCCGAGTTCTTCGCCGAGCACGGCAAAGATGAAGTCGGTCGAGCGCTCCGGCAGGAACTCGAGCTGGGATTGGGTGCCCTCCAGCCAACCCTTGCCATGTACGCCCCCGGAGCCGATCGCGATCTGCGATTGAATGATGTGATAGCCGGCGCCGAGCGGGTCGGAGCCTGGGTCGAGAAAGGTCAGCACGCGGCGGCGTTGATAGTCGCGCATCAGCGACCAGGCCAGGGGCGCTGCGGCGGCGCCCAGCACGATTAGCCCGATGATCAGACGCCAGCGCAAGCCGGAGAGAAAGAGTGTCGTCAGCCCGGCACTGGCGACCAGCAACGCGGTGCCCAGATCAGGCTGCTTGGCGATCAACAGCACCGGCACCGCGATCAGCAGGCTGGTGACCAGGATATCGAGCAGACGCGGTGGCATGGGGCGAAGCGACAGATACCAGGCCAACATCATCGGCAAGGCCAGCTTGAGGATCTCGGAGGGCTGAAAGCGAACCACCCCCAGATCCAGCCAGCGCTGCGCGCCCTTGCTCTGCTCGCCCACGAGCAGCACCGCCAGCAACAGCAGCAGTCCCAGTAGGAACAGCGGCAAGGACCACCGGCACAGCAGCACTGGCGGCACCTGCGCGACCGCGATCATCAGCACAAAGGCGAGCCCAAGCCGCATCAGTTGTCGTTCGACCTGCTCGCCGGATTGCCCGCTGGCGCTATACAGAATCAGCAGCCCCAGCGCACAGATCAGCAGCAGCAGCAGCAGCAGGGGGAGATCGATATGCAGCCGTGCTGGCAATCCCCCCCTGGGCGCGTTTGAGTCACGATCGAGCCGAAGCTTATTCGTTGACACGGCGCGCCACCATCGCCGAGCGGGCGTCGGTCTCATCAGCGTCATCGGTGGCCGGCACCACGCGTTGATCGAGGAGCCAACTGTCCATCACCGCACGCGCGACGGGAGCGGCGGTCGCACCACCGGAACCGCCATTCTCGATAATGACAGCCACTGCGATGCGCGGGTTGTCAACCGGCGCAAAACCAACGAACAAGGCATGATCGCGCAGGCGCTCGTCGATTTCGGCCTCGTTATAGGTTTCGTTCTGGCCAATGGTGAACACCTGCGAGGTTCCGGTCTTACCGGCAATCCGATAGTCTTGATGATGGATACGGCGCGCAGTGCCCCGTCGTCCCTCGACCACATTGGTCATCGCATCGATGATGACCTGCCAGTGCGCCGGGTCTTTGTCCGACAAGTGGCGCTGCTGTGCTGCGGTCGGCTCCAAAGGCTCCCCCAAGCCGCTTCGCGTCGCGTTCACCAGGCGTGGCTGCACATAGACGCCGCGATTGGCGGCAGCGGCGGTGGCCGCCGCGAGTTGCAGCGGTGTGGCCAAAAAGGCCCCCTGGCCGATGCCAACGATCAGCGTCTCGCCGGGAAACCAGGGTTGATTGCGCGCCCGTCGCTTCCACTCCGGCGAGGGCAGTAGGCCGCCCAGTTCGCCGGCGATAACGGCCCCGGTTGGCCGACCGAAGCCAAACTCGGCTAAGTACTTGTTCATGCGCTCGATGCCCATGTCATGGGCAAGGCGATAGAAGTACACATCGCAGGACTGCACGATGGCATCCTCCATCGCCAGCGAGCCATGCCCGCGCGCGCGCCAGCAGCGATAGCGGTGCGAATGCCCGGGCAGTTGGAAATAGCCGCCGCAGTGTTTGCCTTCACGCGCCCTGGCCACCCCGCTGGCCAGGCCGCCCAAGGCGATAAATTGCTTGATGGTCGAGCCCGGAGGATACTGGCCGCGAATGGCGCGATCATAGAGCGGGCGGTCGATATCATCGCGCAAGGCGGCGAAGGCCTTGAAGCCGATACCGCCGACGAAGGGATTCGGGTCATAGCTCGGCGAGCTGACCATCGCCAGCACCCCGCCGGTCTCGGGTTCGATCGCGACCACCGCGCCGCGCCGATCGCCGAGGGCGGCGGCGGCGTCGCGTTGCAGGTTCATGTCCAGGAACAGATGCAGATCGCGACCGGACACCGGCGTCTTCTCCTCGCGCCGCTCCAAGATGCGCCCGCGCGCATTGACGACCACCTGCTGATAGCCGACATGCCCGTGCAGCCAGGCCTCGTGGTACTTCTCGACCCCGACCTTGCCAAGGTGTGAGCTGCCGGCGTAGTTGGAGCGATCGATCCGTTCGAGTTCCTGCTGGTTGATACGCCCGACATAACCGACCACATGCGCGGTGTGCAGCCCTTGGGGATAGAAGCGCGACAGCTCGGCGGCGATCTCCACGCCCGGAAAGCGATGACTCTGCACGGCAAAGCGGGCGCGCTCGACCTCACTGAGGTCGAGGCGGATCGGCACGCCCTCGAAACGCCGGCGCTGCGGCAGCAGTCGCCTGAAACGCTCGCGATCGAGCTCCGAGATCGGCACCAGCGTGGACAGCTCGGCGATCGTCGATTCGAGATCGGCGATCTTCTCCGGCTCGATCGTCAGCGCATAGGAGGGAACATTGTCCGCCAATAGCACACCATTGCGATCGTAGATCAGGCCGCGCGTGGGCGGCATCGGCTGGATCTTGATGCGATTGCCATCGGACAAGGTCGTGAAGTGCGTGTGACGCGTCACCTGCAGGTGGAACAGCCGCATCCCGATCAGTGCCAGGCCGAGGATGACGATGAGCGCCAGAAACAGCGCGCGGATGCGAAACAGGCGTTTCTCGCCGCGTTGATCCGTGAAGACTTCTGCAAGCATGGTGTCGACTCAATCCGTGGCGTCAGCGCTCGCTTAAGGTCAGCCCCGCAGACAGCCGCAGCCAATCCAGCAAGGGGCTCAGCCAAAGCCAAAACACTAACCCCACAAAGGTGGGCAACCAGTAGTCCAGTGCCGGGGTCGGCTGACCGCTCGCGCCCAAGACCCAAAGCGAGAGCAACCGCTCGACCAGCAGCAAGAGCCAAACCGCCACCGCCTGCTGCCAGAGCGGAAAGACGCGGATGCGCCGATGCAATTCGCCGGCCAAATAGGCAACGATGGACAGCGATAACGCGCGCTCGCCAAGCAAGGCCCCGGAGACCACGTCATGGGCGATGCCAAGCGCAAAGCCGGTGAAGATGCCGAACCTGCTCGGCATCACCAGGCACCAGTAGATCAAGATCAGCGTCACCCATTGCGGACGGTAGTCATCCGCCCAGGCGGGTATGGGGACCACCGTCAAGGTGAGCGCGGCGACCAGGCTCAGGGCGACGAAGACCCCCGTGCGCGGGAATCCACTCACGAGCGATCCTCCGGGCGCGCCGGCACGCGCGGGACCGAGATGACCGGATGCGCGCCGCCCGGCGTCGCCGCGTTCGGCGTGGCTTGAACCGGATCGACCGTCCACACCAGCAAGACCTCGTGACTGCGATCCAGGCGCGCCGTCGGCTCGGCGTTGACGATCGCGAACGGGCTATTCGGATCATCGGCGACCTCGACAATGCGTGCTACCGGATAACCGGCGGGGAACACCCCGCCCATGCCCGAGGTGACCAGAAGATCGCCGACACGCACATCGGTGTTCTTCGGCAAATGCGGCAGCCGCAACTGATTGACCAGGCCGGTGCCGGTGGCGATGGTCCGCAGCCCGTTGCGGTTGATCTGCACGGGCAAGGCATGATCGGCATCGGTGATCAGTAGCACGGTCGCGGTGAGCGGATTCACGGCGATGACCTGTCCCATCACGGCATGCGCGTCGAGCACCGGTTGCCCGACATAGACCCCCGATGCGGTGCCCTTGTTCACCAATACCTGCTGCCGGTAGGGGTCGAGTTCGACCTGCAACAGCTCCGCGACCAAGACGCGGTCACCGACCTTGAACGAGGAGCCGAGCAGATCCCGCAGCCGGCTGTTCTCCGACTGCAGGGCGAGAAAGCGCTGCATGCGCCCCTTGAGCGCCAGATTTTCATGTTCGAGCAGCGTGTTGCGTTCGCGCAGGTCGGCCTCGGTCGCGAGGCGGCTGTTGAGCGTGCGTGCGAGCTGGCTCGGCTGCGAGGCGAGCCAATGGATCGGATAGGCGGCCACCGCGAGCGTTGAGCGTACCCAGTCTAGATGGCGATCGCGCGCATCGGCGAACATCAGGCCCAGCGACAACAGCACGGCAATCGTCAGCCGCAGCAGCGGTGGCGGTCCATGATCGAATAACGCGTTAATAGCGCATCACCTCCGCGTCGCCTAAGCGATCGTTGCCGGCGGTTCCGTCGCGCTCATTCCACCGAGAACAGATCCAGCCCCCGTTGATCGATCATCTCCAAGGCTTTGCCGCCACCGCGCGCCACGCACGTGAGCGGATCTTCGGCCACCACCACCGGCAGCCCCGTCTCCTCGGCGATCAAGCGATCGAGATCGCGCAGCAGCGCACCGCCGCCGGTGAGCACGATGCCGCGTTCGGCGACATCGGCGCCGAGTTCGGGCGGAGTCTGCTCGAGCGCATTTTTGACCGCGCTGACGATGCTATGCAATGGTTCTTGCAAGGCCTCCAGAATCTCGTTGCTATTGAGCTTAAAACTGCGCGGCATCCCCTCGGCCAGATTACGGCCGCGGACCTCGATCTCGAGCATCTCGTTGCCCGGAAAGGCGGTGCCGATTCGATGCTTGATGCGCTCGGCGGTGGCCTCGCCGATGAAGGTGCCATAGTTGCGCCGAACATAGTTGATGATACTGTCATCGAAGGTATCGCCGCCGATGCGCGCCGAGTTCGAGAACACGATGCCGTTGAGCGAGATCACCGCCACCTCCGAGGTGCCGCCACCGATATCCAGCACCATCGACCCCTGCGGCTCGTCCACTGGCAGCCCAGCGCCGATCGCCGCCGCCATCGGCTCTTCGATCAGATAGACCTCGCGCGCCCCGGCACCGGCGGCGGACTCCTTGATCGCCCGGCGCTCGACCTGGGTCGAGCCGCTGGGCACGCCGACCAGCACGCGCGGACTGGGGCGGATCAGCCGGCTCTCGTGCACCTTGTGGATGAAGTACTGGAGCATCTTCTCGGTCACCGTGAAGTCGGCAATCACACCGTCCTTCAGGGGTCTGATCGCGGTGATGTTCTTCGGCGTGCGCCCGAGCATGAGCTTGGCCTCCTCGCCTACCGCTGCCACCGACTTACGCCCGCCATCGTGTTCGTGGCGAATTGCAACCACCGACGGCTCATCGAGCACGATGCCCTGCCCGCGGGTGTAGATCAGTGTATTGGCGGTTCCGAGGTCGATCGACAGATCGTTCGAAAACAGCCCTCGGATGCGTCTCAGGAACATGGATAGCTCACTCCAGCGTGTACATGCGCAGCGCGCCGGTCAGCGGCACGTGGACTTGGTGCACCGCAGGATGCATGGCACCAAGTGTTGGCAAGGGGTTGATCGAGGGAAGTCCCGGCAGAATCGGCGCCGAGATGACCGCATCGAGCACGAACGTCAGAAGATCGGCTGATACAAAGCCGCCTGTGCCCGAACTCTAGCCGGTCGATGCCGTCGAGTGGGAACAAGGCGTGTGCTTGACGGGATTTCCACGAGAAGTATCTCGGCTAATTTAGCAATGTGGCCATCTCTGGGCAAGCTGATCATCGGCCCGCGCAACGCCTGCGCTCTACGCGCTCAGGATGGCTTGTGGTAATTTGATATCAGACACAGGCCCGGGTCGGATGCCTCGATGACGCCGATCCAGCCGCGCACGGTATCACCTCCACCCAGTTTGCGAAGCACCGATATCTATGATGGCCCTCGACAGCAGCGACGTCGCCAAGATCGCGCACCTCGCCCGGCTCGATGTGAAACATGACGCACTCGATCACTTCATCGCCGAACTCAGCAACATCCTCGACCTGGTCGAACAGATGCGCAGCATCGACACCAGCGGGGTCGAGCCCATGGCCCACCCGCTGCACATGGCGCAGCGGCTGCGCCCCGACCGCGTCACCGAAACCAACCAGCGCGAGCGCTTTCAGCAGCGCGCGCCACAGACCGAGGATGGTCTCTACCTGGTGCCGAGGGTGGTCGAGTGAGCGCCCTGCACGAGCACTCGATCACCGCCCTCGCCGCTGCACTGCGCGCGCGCACATGCTCTGCGCGTGAGCTGACCGCGCATTATCTGGCGCGCATCCAGGACCTCGACGAACATCTCAACGCCTATATCACGGTCACCGCCGAACAGGCGCTGGCCGCCGCCGAGCGTGCCGATCGGCAGCTCGCCGCCGGCACAGCGGGTCCGCTCGCCGGCATCCCGATCGCCCACAAGGACATCTTCTGCACCAACGGCGTCAAGACCAGTTGCGGCTCGCGTATGCTCGACACCTTCGTCGCGCCCTATGACGCCACCGTCATCGAGCGCCTGCAAGCCGCCGGCGTCGCAATGCTGGGCAAGACCAACATGGATGAATTCGCGATGGGCTCCTCGAACGAGACCAGCTATTACGGTCCCGTCCGCAACCCCTGGAATCTGGAGCGCGTTCCGGGCGGCTCCTCCGGCGGTTCGGCCGCAGCGGTCGCAGCCGGACTCTGCGCGGCGGCCACCGGCACCGACACCGGCGGCTCGATCCGCCAGCCGGCGGCTTTCTGCGGCATCACCGGCCTCAAACCGACCTATGGCCGCTGCTCGCGCTGGGGCATGATCGCCTTCGCGTCGAGTCTCGATCAGGCCGGCGTGCTGGCCGGTAGCGCCGCCGATGCGGCCCTGCTGCTGCAGGCGATGGCTGGCTTCGACGAACGCGATTCGACCAGCGCCAACGAACCGGTGCCAGACTATCGCGCTCAGCTCGAGGACGACATCGCCGGGCTCAAGATCGGCCTGCCCAAGGAATACTTCGGCGAAGGACTCGACCCAGGCGTCGCCGCATCGGTCGAAGCTGCGATTAAGGAATACGAGGCCCTTGGCGCTAGCGTGCGCGAGATCAGCCTGCCCAACGCACCGCTGTCGGTGCCGGTCTATTACGTCGTTGCCCCCGCCGAGTGCTCGTCGAACCTCGCCCGCTTCGACGGCGTGCGCTTCGGCCATCGCTGCGAAGCACCGCGCGACCTCGAGGATCTCTACAAACGCAGCCGCGCCGAGGGCTTCGGCGCCGAGGTCAAACGCCGCATCATGATCGGCACCTATGTGCTCTCGGCCGGCTATTACGACGCCTACTACCTCAAGGCGCAGCAGTTGCGCCATCTGATCAGCGACGACTTCAAGCGCGCCTTCGCGCAGGTCGATGTGATCATGGGCCCGACCACGCCGAGCACCGCCTTCGCGCTCGGCGCCAAGCGCGACGACCCGGTGGCGATGTACCTGAACGACATCTACACCATTGCCACCAACCTCGCCGGTCTGCCCGGCGTGTCGATTCCGGTCGCGCCGGTCGATGGCCTGCCGGTCGGCTTGCAGCTGATCGGCGATGTCTTCCAGGAGGGCCGTTTGCTCAACATCGCCCACCGCCTGCAGCAGGCGACGGATTGGCACCGTGCCCGCCCCGGTGTCCTGTGAGCGCGCATCCTGTTTGAGCGGACGCCGGCGCTGGAGAGCGGCTTTGACGTTCTGGTGGCTGATGTCCGGTGCAGCGCAGACGGTACACCTCGGCCACCGCCTATGGAGCTGGTTCTGGCGCTTCCTGGTGCTCTGCCTGCTCTGGTGGGTGCTGACCGGTGCCGATCCGCACGCCCTGCGCTGGGGATTGCCGATCGCCATCCTGGCCAGCCTGATGTCCTCCGGGCTGCCGCGCGCGGGGGGTTGGAACTGGCGGCTACTCGGTCTGCTGCGGTTTGCGCCGACCTTTGTTTGGTATAACCTACAGGGCGGTATTGAGGTCGCGCTGCATGCCCTGTGGCCCAGCCGGCATCCCGACCCGACCCTGCTGAACTATCGCATGCGCTTGCCGGTCGGACCGAGTCAGATCTTTTTTGCCAACCTCGTCAATCTGGTTCCCGGAACCCTGACCGTGCGCATCGGGCGACGCGATCTCTACATCCACGTTTTGGTCGCCTCGCCCAAGGTGGCGCCGATCCTCGCCCGGCTGGAATGGCGGGTTGCGGACCTGTTCGGAGTCGATCTCATCGCCGATGACTGACCTCTACTTCTACGCCGCCCTCTTCCTGCTTGCGAACATGCTCGTGGGACTGGCCCGCGCCCTGCGCGGACCGACCATGCCCGACCGCATGCTCAGCGGCGAGCTGATGGGCACCACCGCCGTGGCCGTGTTGCTGCTGCTGTCGGTGGCCACCGACACCGAGGCGCTGATCGATGTGGCGCTGATCTTCGCGCTGCTGAGCGTGCTGGCGGTGGTCACCTTCGTGCGCCGCACCTGGCCCGAACCCGGGCCGCCGCGCGGCAGGCGCTGGCCATGAACCTGTTCATCGATGGCGCCAGCCTGATGCTGTTGGTACTGGGGCTGCTGTTCTTTCTCTCCGGCACCATCGGCCTGCTGCGCTTTCCCGACGTGTTCACGCGGCTGCATGCGCTGAGCAAGACCGACACCCTCGCCCTCGGCTTCATCAGCGCCAGTCTCGCGCTGCAATCGGGCAGCCTGCTTCTGACCCTGAAGCTGCTATTGATCACCCTCCTGGTCATGGTCGCGGGCGCCACCAGTTCGAGCCTCATCGCGGGCGCGGCGATCGCGCGCGGTGTGCGCCCGTGGCAACGCTGATGGCGCTGGTCTTCGATGCCCTGCTGGCGCTCGCCATGCTCTGGCTGGCCTGGCAGGGTGTGCACGCGCAGACCCTGTTCCAGGCCGTGGTCAGTTTCATGCTCTTCGGCTTGCTCATCGCCCTGGCCTGGGTGCGCTTGGACGCCACTGACATCGCCTTGGCCGAAGCCGCCCTCGGCTCGGGGGTCACCGGCGCCCTGCTGTTCGCCGCGCTCGGCCAGTTACCTCCCGAGCCGATCCGGGCACGGCGGCGCACCCGCTGGCACCGGCGACTACTCGCACTCGCTTGGGGGCTGGTGCTGCTCGCGCCGATCGCCCTGTTGCTCTACGGCGTGCTGCAACTGGAAGGGCGCGGACTCGGCGCCGAGGTCAACGCATCCCTGAGTCAGGCCAATATCGGCTCGCCGGTGACGGCGGTGTTGCTGAATTTTCGCGCCATCGACACGCTGCTGGAATTGGTCGTCATGCTCTCGGCGGTGGTGGTGGTCTGGTCGCTCGGGGCGACCGCGCCCTCCCCCTTACCGTGGTTGCCGGCGCCCTCATTGCCGGCGCTGACGCGGCTGCTGTTTCCGGTCTTCCTGCTCACCGCCGGCTATCTGTTGTGGCGCGGCGAACATGGCCCCGGCGGCGCCTTTCCCGCCGGCGCGGTGCTCGCCGCCGGGTTCGTGCTGGCGATCCTCTCCGGTGCGCGCGCGCCGGCCCCGGACGGTCATACCGGTTGGCGCTTGCTGATCTGTTTGGGGCCTTTGGCCTTTGCCATGGTCGCCGGCGGCGTGCTGCTGGCCGGCTATGTCTATTTCGAGTATCCGCCGCGCGTGGCCGGGTTGCTGATGATCGGTATCGAAATCGCCGCCGGCATCTCCATCGGGTTCATGCTCACGGCGTTGTTCTTTGCCGCCGAACGAGATCACTCGTCGCAGGTCTGAGATGCCCCCGCTGACCTCAGAAACGCTGTTCACCCTGACCGCCGTCCTGTTGTTCGGCATCGGCGCGCATGGCCTGACCCAAACCCGCCATGCGCTGCGCCGACTGCTGGCGCTGAACATCTGTATCTCGGCGATCTTTCTACTCCTCGTCGCCAGCGGTAAGCACGGCGATACCGACCCGGTGCCGCACGCCATGGTGCTGACCGGCATCGTCGTTGCGCTCAGCACCACGGCGGTCGCAATCAGCCTGATCGTGCGGCGCAACCGACATCGGCGGCCACCGGATGGCGGCCTGCATTGGTGACGAGTTGCCTGCCGCATCTGATCGCGGCGCCAATTCTGCTGCCGCTGCATGCCGCCCTGCTGCTGTTTCTGTGGCCGCAGCCTTGGCGCTTGATCAGCCTGCTGGTGGCCGGCCTGACGCTGGTGGCCACGGCCTTGCTCCTCGACTGCACCCTGACCCAAGGCGGGATCGATTATGCCCTCGGCGCCTGGCAGCGACCGCTGGGCGTGCACTGGCGCCTGGATGCCATCGGCGCGCTGCTGTTGCTGACGACCAGTGTACTGATGCTTGCCGTGCTGGTGGCCATGATGCGCGCGCCCGCCTCAGTGCCGGGTGTATCGACTCAGGATCAGTCGTATCTGATGCCGCTGTGTCTGTTCCTCTGGACCGGGTTGAGCGTGCTGTTTACCGCCGCCGACCTGTTCCAGCTCTATGTCGCGCTCGAACTCGTGACCCTGTCGGCGGTCGCCCTGGTGGCGCTGGGGCGCGACAGCCGGGCGCTGGATGCCGCGACCCGTTATCTGTTTGCGGCCGTGTTTGGCTCCCTGCTCTATCTGCTCGGACTGGCGCTGCTCTATGGCCAGTACGCGGTACTCGATGTCGGCCTGCTCGGCGAGCGGATGCAGGCCGAGGCGCTGCTCACCGACGCGCTGGCGATCACTGCGATCACCCTGGGGCTGCTGCTGAAGGCCGCGCTGGTGCCCTTGCATTTCTGGCTCCCGGCCGCGCATAGCCGCGCCAAACCAGGCGTCAGCGCGCTGTTGTCGGGCCTGGTAGTGGCGTCCGGCAGCTATCTGCTACTGCGCCTGTGGTTGGGGCCGTTTCAGCCCTGGTTGCAACCGCCGGTGAGCACCCTACTCGGGGCCATCGGCGCCGCAACCATGCTGTGGGGCGCGCTGCAAGCGCTGCAGCAACGGCGCCTGAAACGGGTCATCGCCTATTCCACGGTCTCTCAGAGTGGGCTTATCTTGCTGGCTCTGCCACTTGCGCTGGGCGAGGGGTCAGCGTTCGTCGGCGCCATCCTGCTGATGGTCAATCACGCCCTAGCCAAGGCCGCACTGTTTCTGTCGGCGGGCCTGTTGGTGCGCCAGGCCGGACACGACCATCTCAGCCGTCTGGGCCAGGCCTGTGGGCCCCTGGCGCCGGTCTGGCTAGCCTTCGCCTTGGCCGCGCTGGCGTTGATCGGTGCACCGCCGAGCCTGGGCTTCGCCGGCAAATGGGCCTTGCTGCAAGCCGCCGTCGCCCAGCACGCCTGGGGCTGGCTGGGGCTGATTGTGCTGAGCAGTCTGCTGACCCTGGCTTATCTGTATCGGGTCGCGGCGCCAGCGCTCGGCCCGTCGTCCTCCCAGACATGCCCAATCACCGACGGCCCCACGGCGATCGCCTGGAGCGAGTACGCGATCGTATTGCTGTTGGCCGGGCTGGCCTTCACGCTCGGCCTGTTGATCCTGCCCCTGGTGCCGGCCCTCGAAGCGGTCGGTGCAGGACTGCCGACATGACGCTGGACCCCAACCTCCTGTTGCTGCTGGCCCTCTTGGTCCCTTGGCTGATCCTGCTGTTGGGGCTCAGCGTGCATGGCCGCTCCTTGGCCGCCTGGCTGACGTGCGCCGCCGCTTGGCCGGCACTCGGGGTCTTGCTGTTCGCCGCGCCTGAGCAACCCTTGCATCTGGCGCTGGGGCCGCTAGTGTTCACCAGCACTCAGGAGGCCGACTGGCTGACGTTGATCGGCGTCCTGCTCTGGAGTCTGCTGCTGCCCTATAGCTGTGCCTGGAGCCTGCGTCAGGCGCCTGAGCGCGCGTGGGTGCTCCAAGGCTGGCTGCTGGCGACCTTGGGTGCCAGCCTGATCACGTTATTCGCCGCCGATCTGCTGGCCTTCTATCTCGGCTTCGCGCTCACCAGTTTCTTTGCCTGGGGGCTCATTCTGTACGGCAAGGGCGCCGCCGCGCGTTATGCCGCCTGGGTCTATGTGAGCCTGATGCTGGTGGCAGAGCTGTGCCTGCTGATCGGGTTGGCGGCACTCGCCAACCAGGGGGATCTGAGTTTCGGCGCGGTTGCCGATGGCCGCCTGGGTGGGGTGCCGCTGGCGCTGTTCGGCCTTGGTTGCGCGATCAAAATGGGCCTCCTCGGCGTGCATGGCTGGCTGCCGCTGGCGCATGGCAGCGCGGTGTTGCCGGGCAGTGCCCTGCTCAGCGGTCTGCTGGTCAAGTTCGGGCTGTTGGCCTGGTGGCATGTCGCGGCGACCAGCACCACCCTGACCGACCTCGGTTGGCCGTTGGCACTGCTCGGGCTGGCCGGGGCGGTGTATGGCGCCGTGCTGGGGCTGTTGCAGGCGGCGCCCAAGCGCGTGCTCGCCTACTCCACCGTCAGTCAAATGGGCCTGCTCACCCTGGCCCTGGGCGCAGCCCTGGCCAGTGCCGACCCGACCTACCAGCCTTTGGTCGAGGGCTTCGCGATTCACCATGCGTTGACCAAGACGCTGGCCTTCCTGGCCTTGGGGATCATCGTCAGCGCTCACCCCAACCTGCAACGGTTGGGCTGGCTGGGCCTGGCTTGGGTGCTACTATCGCTCTCTGGAGCCCCCTTCACCAGTGGCGCCAGCGCCAAGGCCGGACTGCTCGAACTGGTGCAAGCGGCCGGGTTTCCGGATTGGCTCAGCGGCGTGCTGAGCCTGACCTCGCTGCTGAGCGCAGCGATCCTGACGCATCTTCTGCTGCGGGTGCGCGCCGAGCCCGGCACCGAGGCGCTCGTCGGCCTCGGCCAGTGGTTGCCCTGGTCACTGTTGTTTGGCCTCTGCCTGCTGCTGCCGCTGGCGCTCCCCGGCGGTTGGTATCCCGGCGAGTTCTGGCCGCTGGCGATGGGCATTGGACTGGCGTGGCTCTGGCGCGGTCGCTGGCACTTACCGGCCACTGCCGGCGCGCCCCGGCTGCCGGCCTTGGGTGTGCGCTTGGAGCGGCGACTCCAGCGCTGGCAGGTTCTGGGTCGCTCGATGCTAGTCCTGGCGCTGGTCCTGCTGTTGAGCCTCTTGGTCTCGCAATACTAGAAAGACCCGGTCATGGTGCGCTGCGACCATCAAGGCTGTCGGCGGTCGCGTTGACAGAATCCGGCAACGCCAAGTAATGCAGGCGCTTAAGCTCCCGCCGACCATGCGCCACCGAGTCGAGCACCGCATTGACGAAACCCTAGGCGCTCGGGACATAGGCGAAGGACCGCGCGCCGATAAAATTGAACAACATCGCCACCCCAGAGCCTGCGGCCAAGGGCAACACCGGCCAGGCCGCGAGTGCTGGCCAGGCCATCAGTACCCCAGCATAGACGCCCAAATTGATCAGCGCGCCGAGGCCCTGCACCGCCACATAACGCCCATACTCGCGCGATCGATTCCGCGAGGCCCGCTGGCCGAAGGTAAAGCGCCGGTTCAGCCCCCAGGTGACCGTCACCGCCAGCGCGAAAGATAGCCAGCGCGACTCATACAAGTCCCAGCCGCCAACCCGAACCAGCCAGGTCAAGACCAAGGCATCCACGGCAAAACCGAGCGCCCCGACCGCCCCAAAGCGCCAGATTTGCCGCGCCAGAGACTGCGTCATCGCCATTGCAGCTACACACCTCGAAAGGCTGCGTGAGTGTGGGTCGTCCAGCGTGGACGTGATACGCTCATTAACACTGATTTGGAACCAGGATGCAGCAGTGACACTGTCGGCAAAGCGCCTTTCGCGGCTGAAGCTCCTCGGGTTGGGGCTGATCCTCGCCCTTCCGCCTGCAGG
>PWTO01000181.1 GCA_003562815.1 Chromatiaceae bacterium
ACATCTCCATGCATGTGCTGTGGGGGCGGCAGCAGCAGAACACCGTGTTCGCGGTCGGCAAGTCGATCCTCGACCGCCGCTCGCAGACCCATATCGGCAGCCTGATGCTGGAATATGGCGGTGGCGGTCACGATGCCGCCGGCACCTGCCAGGTCGATAACGACCAGGCCGCGCGGGTGCGCGAGGAGCTGATCGCGCGCATCACCGCCGACGGTTGAGCCACCGTGCGATCGACGCGGCGTTGCGGCATGCATGCATTGGTGGCACCAATGCACGTTGGGAGAACCTGCCTGATGGACACGCTGATCGACATTCTGATCGACCAAGGGGAACGCCGTGCTTGCGACCGTTCGTGACGCCTGCCACATCCATCCGATGGTCCACGACTACCGGATGACCGAGGCCATCGAGAACCTCTCCGACCTCATCACCGACCAAGGCGACGGACGCGCCTTCTTCGCCCGCAACTACATTACCCAAGGCATGGCGGACCTGTTCCGCGAGGGGCTGTTGCGCCTGAGCGGTAAGTCCGATCAAGCCACCTTCGAGCTGGCCCAGGCAATGGGTGGCGGCAAGACGCACATGATGACCGCCTTGGGACTGCTGGCGAAGCATCCGCACCTGCGCGCCGAAGTGCTTCCGGCAGAGCTGGCAGCGCGCCTCGATAGTGGTCCAGCGCGCATCGCGGCGTTCAATGGTCGCAACGACCCGGATCATTACATCTGGGGCGAGCTGGCCGAGCAGCTGGGTCAGGCGGAGCAGATTCGCCTACACTGGGTCGATGGTCCGCGCGGCGTCGATGAGGCCAAATGGATGGCGATCATCGGCGAGACACCGACCCTGATCCTGCTCGACGAGCTGCCGCCTTACCTGCTCAACGCCAGTACGCGCGCCGTCGGCAAGGGCTCGCTCGCCGATGTGGTCACCTACAGCCTGAGCAACCTGCTGACCGCCGCGATCAAGCTGCCGCGCTGCTGTGTGGTAATCGCCAACCTCGCCGGCAGCTATGAGGCGCAGACCAAGGACCTGGCGCGGGTCATGTCCAATCTGAAGCAGGAATCCAACCGCCAAGCCCAGTCCATCACGCCGGTACAGCTCGCCGGCAACGAGATCTACGAGATCCTCAAGAAACGCCTGTTCACCGAGTTGCCCAATGCAACAACGGTGGATGCCGTCGCCGAAGCCTTCGCCGAGCAGGTCAAAGCCGCCGAGGACGGTGGCTACATCACCGCCCGCTCCATGGAGGAGGTGGCCGGTGAAGTGCGCGAGACCTATCCCTTCCATCCCTCGTTCAAGAACCTGGTGGCGCTGTTCAAAGCGAACGAGGGCTTTCGCCAGACCCGCGGGCTGATGCAGTTCACCGCGCGACTGTTACGCAGCGTTTGGACCCGGGACGCCAACGACGTCTTCCTGATTGGCACCCAACATCTGAATTTGAATGATGCCGAGGTGCGCGATGAGATCCAGCGCATCAACCCCGCGCTGCTGCCGGCGGTGGTCAATGACATCGCCGATCAAGGCAACGCGCGCGCCGAGGAGATCGATGCCGATCTCGGCGGCGATGCCACCGCGCAGGTCGCCAAGCTGGTGTTATCGGCCTCGCTGTCGCGCGCCGCGGAAGGCCGCTTTGGGCTCACCCAGGCCGAGATCCTCGAATACCTGGTCGCTCCCCACAATAAACCCGACGAGTTCCTCACCGGACTCGAACGCCTGCGCGATCGTGCCTGGTATCTACACCGAGAGAGCGAGCAGTTCTACTTCAAGGAGACCGAGAATCTCGGCCGGCGTATCGAGCGTGATGCCCGCCAGGTTCCTGCACCCAAGCTCGAACAGGCGCTGATCAATCGCCTGACTGGCCTGTTCCAGGCGCAGAGCAAGTCGCGGGCCGCCTATCAGGAGGTGCAGATCATGCCGCGGCTCGACGACGTGAAGTTGTCTGGCAGCCGCATCCTGCTGGTGGTGCAGCCCGATGGCCGCACGCCACCCGAGGCGATTCGGGGCTTCTACGAGTTCCAGCAGGAGAAGAACAACGTCCTCATCCTGTCCGGCAACGACAGCCATCTGGCCAACGAGGTCGAGGCCCGGCTGCGCGAGCTGTACGCGATCGAGAAGATCCACGCCAATCTCAAGCCGGGCGACAGCCTCTATGACGAGGCCCGCGACAAGCTCGAGGAGCTCGAAGAGCGCTTCACCAAGGCCGTCTCCGGTGCCTACAACCGGCTGTTCTATCCTGGTCCCAGCGGAGGCTGCGAGGGCGAGCTGGTGATAGCCACCATCGACAACGGGCTGAGTTTCGGCGAAGGCGACTACGCCGCCGAGGCACAGATCGAAAAACTGCTCGCCAGCGCCCGCTGCGACAACAAGCTCGCGCTCGACCTGCCAGACGAGCTGCCGACCTACTGGGCCATGGCCGAGACCTTCCTCTGGCCCGCCTCGGATCGGCGCGTCCCCTGGCGCGATCTGGTCATGCGGGCCAAGACCGATCCCACCTGGCCCTGGCTGCCCGGCGCGCGTGGCTTGGAGCTGTTGCGCGATGAGGCGCTCAAGCAAGGGCGCTGGCGGCAACACCCCGACGGCCAACTCGAAAAGGGACCCTTTCCGGCCGAGAAGACCTCGGTCAACGTGATCACGCTCAGCACCAACCGCGACACCGGCGAGACCACGCTTTCACTCACCCCGCGCAATGCCGGGGAGAGTCCGCGCGTCTATGTCCTCAAGACCTCATCCGTGTCTGAGCAGGACGAACAGGTCGAGGATCTGGAGGAGTACCGCACCACCGAGGCGACGCTGTACTTCATCGCCGTCGACAGCAGCGGCAAGTACCAGACCGGCGAGCCGACGCGCTGGACCGCCGAGCTGACCATCCGCCATGAGCTGCACCCGGTCGCCGATGGGCGCAAGCTCGAGCTTCGCTGTACGCCCGACGCCGAGATGCGCTACAGCCTGGACGGCAGCAACCCCAAGGAAGGCACCCTCTACCGCGAGCCCTTTGCGGTGCCGGCCGCAGCCACGACCCTCTTGGTCGCCGCCAAGGCCGGTGAGGTCGAGAAGACCACGAAGATCAGCATCCCGGCCGATGGCGACGACCGGCTGATTATCGACGACGCCAAGCCGGCCCGGATCAGCGACAGTAAACGCATCGCCATCGACAACACCGACAAGGTCTTCGAGCTCATCAATACCTTTGATGATCGCGCCGACATTCGCCTGCGCGGCGTGATCATCGTCATCGGCGAAGGCGAGCATGGCGTGCAGATCCGCTTCAACGAGCGCGAACTGACACCCTCCGCCATCGAGACCGCCATTCGTGGCGTGCGCGAGGCGATCGGCGACGAACAGGCGACCGTGCAGGTCACCATCCGCGGTGGCATCGACTTCGGTGACGGCTATGCCCTGAAACAGTTCGCCGAGCTGGTCGGGATCGGCCTGGCCGCGGGCGATGTGGATCAGGACGTATGAGCACCGCTGTCGCCAAGGTGCAAACGGCTCGACCACGCAAAGCGGGGGCCAAAGCCGTCTACGCCCACCCAACGCTGGGCTTCGGGGTGCCGGCCACCTCCGCTCCGCATCACTTCGTGGTCAGCATCCCGCGCGGCAACTCCGCCGCCGTGCTGATCAGCGAGCACTTGGGCATGGGCGCGGGCACCTCACCGGAACAGGTGTTGGATCGGGTGATGCTGCCGCGCCTGCGCTGGAGCGGCATTCGCGCCGAGGTGCAGCGCGCCTTCAACGTCCGGCTCAAGGAGCACAACCTGGCCCCTGGGACCTGGAAGGTCGGTGACAATCCGGTCGACCGCCTGCTCGGCAAAGAACTCTGCGTGCTGGCCTGGGCCATCGAGCAGCTTGATCCGGAGAAGATCCCACTGGCCGTGCGTAACTGGTTGGCCCTGCGCCCGGAGGAACGCTGGTGGCTGTTTGGCATGACCGCCTTGGCCAGCGGTGGCCTGCAAGATGGCGAGAGCGGCTGGCGGGTCGCCTTGCGTTATGCGCTCGGCGATGTGGCGCAAAATGAGCTGATGCGCACCCGTCGACTGGTGACGAGCGCTGACAAGCGCCACAAACCGTCGCTCGGGCTGTTCGACGACTAGGCACACCCAGGGAACAGCAAGGAGGTCATCATGCAGTCCTCGGACGAGGCGTCAGGCGTTGCCGTGGCGCTCTACATCGATGCCGACAATCAACCGGCGCACTGTGCGAAACCGCTTGTGGCCCTGTGCCGCGCCGACTTCAGCGCGCGGATCATCGCAGCCACGGTGGCCGGCAATAATCTCGGGCAGAAGATCGACGGTTGGCGCGAAGGATTGCTCGCCGAGCAACCCGATCTGGCCATCCAGGCGCTGCCTGTGCCGCCGCGCAAGGATGGCGCGGATATCGCCTTGCTGATGGCCTTGGGGGCGGATCTCGAGGATCACCTGCGCGATCAGGTGTTGGTGATCATGGTCTCGCGCGATGACCTGCTGATCGGTGCCGCTGAGCATGCCAAGGCGCGCGGCTGCAAGACCCTGATCGCCTATGCAGACAGCGATCTCCAGACCGCCCGACATAGCCAACTCACCACGCTGCTGCTGCCGGTTCCGAACAAACCGACGGCAGCTGCCACGCCTGCACCGAAGGTGCCGAGCACATCAGCGCCGCCATCGCCGCAAGCCCAAGGCGATGTTCAGGCGCTGCTGCACGAATTGCGCAGCCTGTGTCAGCCACAGCCCGGCGGCGGGTATCCCGCTGGAATCGTCGGCCATGCCCTCGCCAAGCTCGGTTATGACAAGGCCGCGCGCGCCCGGTTTTTGACCACCACCCCTGGCATCCGCAAGCAGGGGAGTGGTGCCTCGCTCGCTTACCTGTTTTGACGGTACCGCGTTGCTCTAGACCAACACAGCAACTGGCCATTTGCGCACCGCAGCGCCTTGAGGATTGGAAGATCTCA
>PWTO01000303.1 GCA_003562815.1 Chromatiaceae bacterium
TCTCACCGAGGACAAGGATCTACTGCCCGAGGTCAGCGAGCGCGCCCTGGCCTGTCTCGAGCGTATCGGTCAGCGGCTGCGCGGCGTCGAGCCGGGCAATGTGCGCGTGGTCGGCACCAATACCCTGCGCCAGTTGCGCCCTGGGACCGGCTTCGTCGAACGCGCGGAGCAGGTGCTCGGCCATCCGCTCGAGGTCATCGCCGGCCGTGAGGAGGCGCGCCTGATCTATCTCGGCGTCGCCCACGGCCTCGCCATCGGCGACGAGAAACGGCTGGTGGTCGATATCGGCGGCGGTAGCACCGAGCTGATCGTCGGTCAGGGCTTCAAGACGACGCTGCGCGAAAGTCTGTACATGGGCTGCGTGAGCATCTCGCGGCAGCATTTCCCAGGCGACAAGATCACCGCCAAGGCGATGGACAAGGCCGAGCTGGCCTGTGCCCTGGAGATCCGCCCGGTGCGCGAACTGTTCCGCCAATCCGGCTGGAGCACGACCACCGGCAGCTCCGGCACTATCAAGGCCATCGCGGCGGTCATCGCCGCCGAGGGCTGGAGCGACGATGGCATCAGCGCCGAGGGGCTGGCCAAATTGCGCGCGGCGATGATCGAATGCGGCAAGGTCTCGGGGCTCGCGTTCAAGACGCTCAGCGAACGCCGCAGGCCCGTCTTCGCCGGCGGTGTCGCGGTGCTACGCGCACTTTTCCAGGCCCTGGAGATCCAACGGATGCGCGCATCGGACCAGGCGCTGCGCGAGGGCCTGATCTACGAAATGGTCGGTCGTGTCCACCATGAGGACGTGCGCGAGCGCACCGTGGCCACCCTCTGCCGCCGTTTCGATATCGACCTCGAACAGGCCGCCCGCGTGCGCGCCACCGCGCTCGCACTCTATGAGCAACTGCGCGACACCTGGGCGCTGCATCACGACAATTACCCGAAGATGCTCGGTTGGGCCGCCGAGCTGCATGAGATCGGGCTGGCGGTCTCGCACAGCCAGTATCAGAAGCATGGCGCCTATCTGCTGCGCAACGCCGACCTCTCCGGCTTCACCCGCCAGGAGCAAGATGCGCTTGCGGCGCTGGTGCTCGGACATCGCCGCAAATTCCCGATTGATGTCTTCCAGGCCTTGCCGGCGCCGGCGCGCGAGTGCGGGTGCCGCCTCGCGCTGCTGCTGCGACTGGCGGTGCTGATGCATCGTGGGCGCTCCGCGACCAGTGAGCCCAATCCTCAGCTCGAGGCCGCTGGCGAGACGCTGCGGCTGCGCTTCCCCGAGGGCTGGCTCGATGCGCATCCGCTGACGCGGCTGGAGTTCGAGGAGGAAGCCAAGCGGCTCGCCAGCGCTGGCATGAGCCTCGAGATCGACTGACAGGGCGCATCGTCGCGTACCATAAACACCTGCTCGGTCATCCTCCCCGAGCCGGCTTGCTGTTAGAATAACCGCGCGCGAGCTGTCCGCCCGTAACACGGGCGTCGAGCCGAACCTCGCCGCGACAGGGACCAATACCCGTCAACCCTTCCATCCACATCAGAACACCGATCCTGACACCGATAACGGAGGACACAGACCCATGGCTAATCTCTTTTCCGCCGAATGGATGAACCAACTCAAGGATGCCTGGAACAACGATCCCGAGGTCAGCGGCAAGCTCGCTGAGATCGGCTTCAACTCCATCATCACCTGTGGCTTCAAGGATGAGAAGGACCCGCGCGGCGTCTTCGTGGTCGAAAACGGCGTCTGTGTCCGCGCCGGCGACTGGTCCGACGAGCAGCCGGACTGGGATATGCGCGCCGACATGAAGGATTGGCTGAAGTGGGTCGAGAAGGGCATCGGCATGGTCGGCATGGGCACCGCCTACGCCACGGGCAAGCTCAAATTCAAGACCGGCGATTACGGCGCCATGATCAAGGACCCACGCATGGCCGGCCCCTTCGTCAAGAGCTTCAACCTGATGAAGCAGATCGGCGCCGACGAACTCAGCTAAGTCATCGCGGCCACGCGCAGCGCCCCGCCGCGCGACCCGCTCTCGAACCCGCCGCAAGGCGGGTTTTTTGCTTCAGCGCTCGGGCAAGTTGATCTAGCGCAGCAAAGCAGATCCTCAAGCCCCTGGATTTGCGCCACAATCAGGGACTAAGCCCCGCGCTCGGCGCAGTCTTGTCGGTTGGACTCGGGGCGATTGCGCTTTTAGCGTTCACACCGATTACCGACTGGAGAGCAATCCATGCGCGGCCTCCCTAGCTTCCTTTCCCCCTGTATCGGGCAGCGACGGGCTGAAAAAAGGTCACTTTGGCCCAACAGCCTCGGCCGCCACCTCACGGCCACCGTGCTTGCCGTTACCCTTGGCCTCGCCGGCCCATTCGCCAGCGCCGAGGTCGGCAGCGGCTGGCCGACGCCACCGGCTAGCGGCACGCCAACGCAACAGCTCTCCGGGCCACTGAAAGGCGGGACCGCCGATCACCGCAAGTTCGAGGCGCTCAGGGGACCCTTCGCCGACGGCCCCGAGGTGACCCAGGCCTGTCTCGGCTGCCATACCGAGACCGGCGAACACTTCATGAAAAACGTCCACTGGACCTGGTCCTACCAAGATCCCAACACCGGTCAACAGCTCGGCAAGCGTTACCTGATCAATAACTTCTGCACCAACTCGCGCGGCAACGAGGGTATGTGCGCCCAGTGCCACGCCGGCTACGGCTGGAAGGACGAGACCTTCGATTTCAGCGACGAGACCAAGATCGACTGTCTGGTCTGCCACGAGACCACCGGCACCTATTATAAGACCCCAAACAGCGAAGGCCACGCGGCCTGCTCGGTGATGTTCGAGGGCAAGCCGCCGATCGATCTGGCCGCCGCCGCGCGCAGCGTCGATCTGCCCCAGCGCGCCAATTGCGGCGCCTGTCACTTCAAGGGCGGCGGTGGCGACAATGTCAAGCACGGCGATCTCTCCACGGCGCTGACCAATCCGCCCCGCACGCTGGATGTACACATGGGCGCCGACGGGCTCAACTTCGCCTGCAGCGCCTGCCATGTGACCAACCAGCACGTCTGGGCCGGGAGCCGCTACAACATCATCGCCAAGGACACCCAAGGCACCGGCCTCCCTGGGCAACGCGCCGATGTCACCACCTGCGAGTCCTGTCATGGCCTAGCCCCGCACCCAGTCGATTCCGTCACCGCCTTCAAGCTCAACGACCATGTGCAAAGCGTCGCCTGCCAGACCTGCCATATCCCTGAGTTCGCGCGCGGCGGCGTCGCCACCGTGGTCGATTGGGACTGGCGCACCGCTGGCAAGACCCACGACGGCGAGGGCTATCACGAGGAAGGCTACATCCAGGGCAACGGCGAGCACCGCTACACCTACAAATCGATCAAGGGCGATTTCACCTACGACGAGAACGTCGTTCCCGAGTACCGTTGGTTTAATGGCCAGATGCGCTACACCACCATCGACACGCGCTTCGATCCCGATGCCGAGTCGATCGAGATCAATGGCTTCAGCGGCTCGCGCGCAGACGAGCGCTCACGCATCTGGCCGTTCAAACGCATGCACACCTGGCAGCCCTACGATCGCGGCAACGGCACCCTGGTCTACACGCATCTCTGGGGCGAGGACGAGGCCGCCTATTGGGGTAACTACGACATGGGCACCGCGATCGAAAAGGGCATGGCCGACTTCGGCCTCGATTACTCGGGCGAGTTCGGCTTCATCCAGACCTTCTCCTGGTGGCCGATCACCCACATGGTCGCGCCGAAAGAGCAGGCCTTGGCCTGTCGCGATTGCCACAGACTGCGCAACAGCCGCATCGCCGGGGTCAAGGGCGTCTATGTGCCGGGCCGGGACCGCAACCCCTGGGTCGATATCCTCGGCACGCTCTTGGTCGCCGGAACCCTCGGTGGCATCCTCATCCACGGCGGCATCCGTCGCTTCTCACCGCATGACGGGGAGCACCACTGATGGCCCTACATCACGTCAAGATTTTTAGCATCTTTGAGCGGTTCTGGCACTGGTCCCAGATGGTCCTGATCATGCTGTTGCTGTTCAGCGGGTTTGGGCTGCACGGCTTTCATCGCCTGCTGCGCTTCGATGCTGCGGTGACCCTGCACACCCTGGCCGCCCTCGCCTTGCTGCTGCTGTGGGCCTTTAGCGTCTTCTGGCTCTTCACCACCGGCGCCTGGCGGCACTTCATCCCCACCGGCAGCGGCCTCTGGAGCGTGCTGCGCTTCTACGCCTACGGCATCTTCAAGGGCGAGCGCCATCCCTACCGCAAGGCCTACTGGCGCAAGCACAACCCGCTGCAAGCGCTCGCCTATCTGGTGCTGAAGGTGGTGCTGTTTCCGGCCATCTGGGTCAGCGGCCTGGCCTATCTGTCCTACTTTGCCTGGCGCAACCTACCCAACGCGCCGGTTTGGCTCGAGAGCGTGGCCCTGGTGCATACCGCAGCCGCTTTCGCGATCCTCGCCTTCGTGCTCATCCATGTCTATCTGCTCACCACCGGCCATTCTTTCCGCGAGCATGTGAAGCCGATGATCACCGGCTTCGACGAGGTCGATCTCACCCCGGAGGAAGAGGCCTATCTGCGCACCGACGAGCCTTCGCAGATCCGTTAGCAGGGTTCAAACCGTTACAATAAAACATAGCACAAAATAGATGGACATGCTATTCTATGTTGCATGAAGAGCATCAAGTTAAGCGCCTGGGCGAAACAACGGGGGATTGCGTACCGCACAGCCTGGAACTGGTACAAGGCCGGGCGACTGCCGGCGCGCGCGCACCAGACGCCCACGGGGACCATTTTGGTCGAGGTCGAGGATGAGGCGCCGGCGCAAGCGGGGCGCGCGGCGCTCTATGCCCGGGTCTCTAGCCATGCCCAAAAGCCGCAGCTTGATGGACAGA
>PWTO01000043.1 GCA_003562815.1 Chromatiaceae bacterium
AACGGCCTGTTCGACCCGCGCAATCCCCGCCATGTCATACGCTTCCTGCTCATGATCCCCTTCGCGGCGGCCGGTGCGGCGTTTTTGGGCGTCTACGTTGTGCATCTCCTAGGCGGCATGCCCTTTCAAGAGATCCTCGCGCCGCGCTGGATCGGCGACATGGTGGCGGCGCTCTGCCTGAGCATCGCGCTGGCCTATCTGTGCCTGATGATGCTCGAACTCATCGGCGCCGATCTGGGTTACTCCTTTGTCTACGAGGACGACGTTCACCGCAAGCACCCGCCGCTGCGCGAGCTGTTCTACCTGCCGCTGGCGTTGCTCCTGTTTTCCGCCAGCGCGTTGGTGTCCTACACCTATCCCGATAACGTCGGGCTGTCGTTTACCGTGTATGCGATGGTCATCTCGCTGCTGGTGACCATCTACAAGACCCGCTCGCCGATCGTCTATGTGGTGCTGGCGGCGTTGACCTTCGCACTGGCCTACTCGGCGTCGGCTTTCGACTTGCTCGCCAGCGCCGCCGAGTATCAGGTCGCGATGATTGCCGTCGGCGCGATCACCTATTTCGCCAATGCGGCGGTGTCGGGCCAACGCGCGGCCTTGGCCCAGTCGGAACAGGTGACGGAACGCCTCCTCACCGAACTCAAGGAAAAGGAGGCGCTGCAGGCGGACGCGCAGAGTCTGCGTTTCAAATCCAGCCGCGATGGCCTCACCGGGACCCTGAACCGGGCGTTTTTCGAGGACGCGCTGCATCGCCAGTACCACCGCAGCGCGCGCCGGGGAGACAGTCACTGTCTCGCCTTCGTCGATCTCAACGACTTCAAGCAGGTCAACGATGGCTTCGGCCATCACGCCGGCGACGAGGCGCTCAAGGTCGTCGCCTGGGTGCTGATGGGGCGCTCGCGCGAGGGCGACATCGTCGCCCGCTATGGCGGCGATGAATTCGTCGTCATCCTCGCCGACATCGACACCGAGCAAGAGGCCGATGCCATCATCGCGGAGTGGAAAGCGGAGGTCGCGGCCAACCGCGTGCCGGGCTATCCGGAGATCAGACTGTCGATCAGCGTCGGTCGCGCCCTCTTCCCCAGCGCCTCGAAAAGCGATAACGAGATGACCACCTTGCGCGCCGCCGATCAGGACATGTATGCCGATAAGTCACGCATGAAACGCGCCGTCTAGCGCATTCGCGCCCTCATTCGGTGCGCGCAATGACCGCCGGGCACTATCAGCCATCGGCGCTGCGTGCGATGATTCGAGCCGGCGAGGATTCGACAGCACAGCTCAGCGGGTATCAGACAGATGTTTGAGGCAGCAAAGGTTGGCCGCACGGTCAGCAAGGCGGATTTCAAGGCGCAACGCGACGAGCTACGCACCCAGTTGCTCGAAGTCCAGCGCGCCCTGCGCGACAGCCATATCCCGGTCATCGTCATCGTCGCCGGGGTCGAGGCCGCCGGTAAGGGCGAGGTCGTCAACCGTCTGAATGAATGGCTCGACACGCGCGGCATGCAGACCTTCGCGTTCTGGGACTTCAGCGACGAGGAGCGCGAGCGGCCCCGCTACTGGCGCTTCTGGCGCACCTTGCCGCCACGCGGCGAGATCGCCATCCTGTTCGGCGGCTGGTATCTGGCGCCGATCGAACAGCGCTTCCGGGGCGAATGCGACGATGCCGCGCTCGATGCCGAGCTGGCGCGCATCGTCGATTTCGAGCGCTCACTGACCCACGACGGCGCCTTGGTGGTGAAGTTCTGGTTCCACCTCTCGGAGCAGGATCAGAAGACGCGGCTGAAGGAACTCTCGCGCGACGATCGCAGCCGCTGGAAGATGCTGCCGAAGAAGTCGAAGTTCAGCGAACAGTATCAACTCTTCGAGTACGTCGCCGAGCGCATCATCCGCCAAAGCGACCGTGGCATCGCGCCCTGGTATCTGATCGAGGCCGAGGACAAGCGCTATCGCGATCTCACTGTCGGCAAGACGTTGTTGCAAGCCATCCGCGCCCGGCTCCAGCAGCCGCTGCCGACGGAACCGCCGGCGACCGCCGATCCGCTCGACCTGCCCGAGTCGGCGAGCGCCCAGATCACCCTGCTCGACCAGCTCGACCTGAGCCAAACCCTCGAGCGCGATGACTACAAGAAAGCGTTGAAGCGCTACCAGCGCGAGATCAACGAACTGGCCTGGACGGCCTACACCAAACAGCGCACCACGGTGCTGGTGTTCGAGGGGGTCGATGCCGGCGGCAAGGGCGGCGCCATCCGCCGCCTCGCGCATGCGCTCGATGCGCGCCTCTATCGCACCATCCCGATCGCCGCGCCTACCGACGAGGAGAAGGCGCATCACTATCTGTGGCGCTTCTGGCGCCATCTGCCGCGCGCCGGCAACATCATCATCTACGATCGCTCCTGGTACGGGCGCGTGCTGGTCGAGCGCGTCGAGGGCTACGCCAGCGAAGCGGAGTGGCGCCGCGCCTACACCGAGATCAACGACTTCGAGGAACAACTGGTCGAAAACGGCTCGATCCTGCTCAAGTTCTGGCTCCATGTCAGCGAGGACGAGCAGCTACGGCGCTTCCAGGACCGTGAAAACACCCCGTACAAGCAGTACAAGATCACCGAGGAAGACTGGCGCAACCGCGAGAAATGGCCGCTCTACAAGGTCGCTGTCAACGAGATGGTCGCCCGCACCAGCACCGAATACGCCCCCTGGACCCTGGTCGAGGGCGACGACAAGCCCTTCGCGCGCATCAAGGTGCTCAAGACCGTCTGCGATCGGCTGCGTGCGGCGCTCAACGATGACTCGACACCGGTTCCCGGCAGCGGCATCGCCCGCTGCGGCTATCAGGCCAGCGAGGGAGAGCACTGAGACAGTTGGCCTATACTGCGCCGCCCGACGCAATCCACAATCGATGAGGCCCATCTCGATGGCGAGTGCCCCCAGCCAGTCCCTGGAAACCTTCCCCAACCCCCAACCCGAGCGCGACTACACGATCCGCATTCGCGTGCCCGAGTTCAGTTGTCTGTGCCCCAAGACCGGCCAGCCGGATTTCGCCGAGCTGACCCTGGAATATGTGCCCGAGGCGGCCTGTGTCGAACTGAAATCGCTCAAGCTCTATGTCTGGTCGTATCGCGACGAAGGTGCCTTCCACGAGGCGGTGACCAATCGCATCCTCTCCGATCTGGTGACCGCCACCGAGCCGCGATTCATGCGCCTGAGCGCCGATTTCAATGTTCGTGGCGGCATCTATACCACCGTGGTCGCCGAGCATCGGGCCGACCGTTGGCGGGCGCCGGCACCGGTAACCTTGCCGTGACCGAAGCCGGTGGCGCTGCCGTGACCGGAGCCGCCGCCGCGCGTTGCTGGATCGGCCTCGACCTTGGCACCTCCGGCTGCCGCGCTCTGGCCATCGATGCCGAGGGCGTGGCGATCGCGGCGGCGAAGACCGCGCTTCACGCGGCGACGGCCCAGGCTTCGGCCCCGGCCACAGCAAAGGCTCGGGCTCCGGCCGCAGCCACCGCTGCGGCGACGGCGCGCAACGCCGAGCGCAGCAGCGACGCCGTCGAGCAAGACCCGCAAGCCTGGTGGAGCGCGGTCATCGAGGTGCTGGGCGCTCTGAGCGCGGAGCTAAATGGTCATCGTCCACAAGCCCTCTGCGTCGATGGCACCTCGGCGACCTTGCTGCTCTGCACGCCCGAGGGCGAGCCGCTCGCGCCAGCGCTGATGTACAACGATACGCGCGCACGCGAGCAGGCGCGGCTCATCGCCGAGCGGGCGCCCGCCGATTCGCCGGCGCGCGGCCCCAGTGCCTCGCTTGCCAAACTGCTGTGGCTGCGACAGGAGCTGCAACTGCAACCGCACCCGCCGGTGCTGGCGCTGCATCAGGCCGATTGGATCGGCGGGCGACTGCGCGCTCACTTCGGCGACAGCGATTGGAACAACGCGCTGAAGCTGGGCTTCGATCCGCACCGCCTGGCGTGGCCGAACTGGCTGACGGAGATCGATCTGAACCCGGTACACTTGCCACACTGCCAGGCACCGGGCGCCGATCTCGGGACGATCGACCCCGTTGTGGCCACAGCCACGGGATTACCGGCAACCCTGCGCATCCGCGCCGGCACCACCGATAGCACCGCAGCAACGCTCGCGGCCGGAGCACGCGCGCCGGGCGACGCGGTCAGCAGCCTGGGCTCGACCTTGGTGCTCAAGCTGGTCTCGGAGCAGCCGGTGTGCGAGGCGGCCAGCGGCATTTACAGTCATCGCATCGGCCAGCTGTGGCTGGTCGGAGGCGCCTCCAACAGCGGTGGCGCCGTGCTCAGACAGCATTTCAGCGACGCCGAACTCGAACGGCTGAGCCAACGCATCGACCCGACCCAGCCGACCGGACTGGATTACTATCCGCTGCCCCGACGTGGCGAGCGCTTTCCGATCGCCGATCCGCAACGCGTGCCACACATCGAGCCGCGTCCGGCCGACGACAGCCTGTTCTTAGCCGGTCTGTTCGAGGGCATCGCCCGCATCGAACAGGCGGGTTATCAGCGCCTATGCGCCTTGGGCGCGCCAGCGCCGACCCGCATCCTCAGCACCGGCGGCGGTGCCCGCAATGCGACCTGGAACGCGATTCGCAGCCGCATACTCGGGCTTGAGGTGGAAAGCGCGCCGCAGCAAGAGGCCGCTTACGGCGCGGCCTTGCTGGCGCGCGGCGATTGGAGCAAATGACAGCCGCACCCTCCCTCGGGCCGCTGTCTTTGGCACAATGCACCCTTATTAGAACCCGTTGTCATCACCATGGCCCAGCAAGTCCTGAAGGTTCCGCCGACCAAGAACACCCTGCTCGCGCTGAAGAAGCAGACCAAGTTCCTCGAAGAGGGGCACGATCTCCTCGAGCGCAAGCGCGAACTGCTCACGCGTCTGGTGTACGAGCGCATCGGCGAATACCGGCGCCTGCGCGAGGAGGCCGAGCGGGGGCTGGCCGATGCCTATCGCTGCCTCGGTATCACCCAACTGCGCATGGGCAGTCGCGGCTTGAATCAAGCCGCGCTGGGCGCCGGGCCTGGGCTGCGCGTCGATATCCTGCCGCGACGCTCGCTCGGTGTGGAGTACCCGGCGGTGACCGCCAAGCGCCTGCCGATCAAGCCGGTCGGGCTGCTGGGCACCGATGCCAGCTTCGATAATACCCGCGAACACCTGGCCGAGGCCGCCGTGCTGCTGGCGCGGCTCGGCGAGGTCGAGATCGCCCTGTATCGGCTGATGGAAGAGCAGCGAAAGGCGCAGAAACGGGTCAATGCGCTCAAGTACAACATCATTCCGCTCTATCGGCGCAGCATCCATTTCATCCAGTCCGCGCTCGAGGAAGAAGAGCGCAACACGCTGTTCCAGGTCAAGGTGCTGCGCGAGCGGGCAATCGTCTGAGACGTCTACAGACGACGCGCAGTCGCCGTTAACACGCCGCCGTAAACAAACCGCCATCGTGAACCAAGACCAGTGCCGGACGCTGTTCGAGCGGCTGCGCGCGGCCAACCCCAGCCCGACCACCGAGCTGCGTTATGGCTCGGCCTTTGAACTGCTGATCGCCGTGATCCTCTCCGCCCAGGCCACCGACAAGAGCGTCAATCAAGCCACCGAGCGGCTGTTCATGCTCGCCAACACGCCGGCGGCGATCCTGGCGTTGGGCGAGGAGGGCTTGAAGGCTCAGATCCGCACTATTGGCCTCTTCAATAGCAAAGCCAAGCACATCCGCGCGACCTGCCGACAACTGATCGAGCAGCATGGCGGCGAGGTGCCGCGCGAGCGGGCCGCGCTCGAAGCCTTGCCTGGGGTGGGGCGCAAGACCGCGAACGTGATCTTGAATACCGCCTTCGGCGAGCCAACCATCGCTGTGGATACCCATATCTTTCGGGTCGCAAACCGCACCGGGCTTGCGCCCGGCAAGACACCGCTTGTCGTTGAACAACAATTGCTGCAGGTAGTGCCGAGCGCGTTCCTGCGCCAGGCCCATCATTGGCTGATTCTGCACGGGCGCTATGTCTGCAAGGCGCGCACGCCAGACTGCGCCCATTGCCTGATCGCCGACCTGTGCGCGTACCAACAGAAGCCCTGCGATGTTCAGCCAAGACCGTGATGCGCTACGCCAGACCTATCTCACCGCCTGGCGCAAGGCCCGCGCCGGCGCGCCGCTGGAGCCCGTCGAGCGCCAGATCGTCGAGGTTGCCGAACAGCACCCGGAGTATCACGCGCTGCTGGAACAAAGCGAAACCGCGCTCGGGCGCGAGTGGTTGCCCGAGGGTGGCGAAAGCAATCCGTTCCTGCACATGGCGTTGCATATCGCGTTACAGGAGCAACTCAGCACTGACCGACCGCTGGGTATCCGGCGGTTGTATCAAGGCATGATCGACGCCTGCCTCGGCGATGTGCACGCCGCCGAGCATCGCATCCTCGACTGCCTGGCCGAGGCGATCTGGAAGGCCCAACGCCACGGACACGCGTTCCGCCCCAAGGCCTATCTCAAATGCATCAAGCGTCGCGGAGCTGGCCAGCGCCCGCGCGATTGACTGCGGGGTCCGCCCCCGGCGGACCCCCAATTGCCGGTGGCACTGGATGCGCCCTCCGCCCTCGCTGCTCCCCCGCTGCAACCGCTGCACCTGGCGCTGGCGATGACACATTTGACCATTCCACTCGGTCTCTACTGCCGATAGCGGATGCTGGCTGGGTGAGCCACCGATTTTACCTGAGTGCCACGCTGTGCTATTACTCATGTGCCGTCGCTGCTTCCTGAGGCCCGATCTCGAAGGCAGATAGACTCTAAGGCTCAAACATACAACGATTTTTTCGGAGTGGAACCCATGTCTAAGAACACCATCACCCCCGCTGCTGCCGTCGTCGGTGCGGCCCTCGTTGGCAGTCTGTCCACGGTCAACCTGGCGCATGCGGCCGAGAACCCGTTCGCTGCCGAACCGCTCGACGGCGGCTACCTGCTGCTGGCCGAAGGCAGTTGTGGCGAAGGCAAGTGCGGCTCCAAGGAGGATGGCGAAGGCACATGCGGTAACAAGGACGATGGCGAGGGCAAGTGCGGCGAGGGCAAGTGCGGCGGCGCAAGCTGATCCGCCTGCAAGCGAGCCATGAGCAAACCCAAGCACCCTGTTCATGGCGCCGGTCTCGGCCTGCGGCGTGCCTTCGCGGTCGCCGCAGCCGAGCAGCCCCCTGCCGAGGTCGATTTCTGGGAGATCGCTCCCGAGAACTGGATGGGCGTCGGCGGGCGCTGGGGGCGTGTCTTGCGCGGCCTGACCGAGCGCTTTGCGTTCGTCTGCCACGGACTCTCCCTGTCGATCGGATCACCGGCGCCGCTGGACCTCGACTTCGTGCGCAAGGTCAAGGTCTTTCTGGATGAACACCGGATTCGCGCCTACACCGAACATCTGAGCTTCTGCTCCGACGAGGGCCATCTCTACGACCTGATGCCGATCCCCTTCACCGAGGAGGCGGTGGCCCATGTGGTCAGGCGCATTCGTCAGGTTCAGGACATCCTGGAGCGCCGGATCGCGCTCGAGAATGTCTCCTACTACGCCGCGCCCGGTCAACGGCTGAGCGAGCTTGAGTTCATCAACGCCGTGCTGCACGAGGCCGACTGCGACTTGCTGCTCGATGTCAACAATATCCACGTCAACAGCATCAATCACGCCTATGACGCGAACGCCTTTCTCGACGGTCTCCCCGGCGAGCGCGTGGTCTATGGGCATATCGCCGGGCATGACAAGGAGGCCCCCGATCTGCGCATCGACACCCATGGCGCCGATGTGATCGAGCCCGTATGGGGGCTACTGGCGCGCGCCTACCGGCGCTTCGGGGCGTTCCCGACGCTCTTGGAGCGGGATTTCAATATCCCGCCGCTCGAGCAACTCACGCAAGAGGTGCAACGGATCGGCACGCTGCAAGCCGACCATCGCCCTCGCGTCGCCCACACTCGGCTGGAGCGGCTGGCTTATGCCTGAGTTCGCCGAGATCCAACGGGCCTTTGCCGGCCATATCCGCGATCCCGAGAGAACGCCGGCACCGGCCGACATCGAAGCGCGGCGCATGGCGATCTATCGCAACCTGTTCTTCAACAACGTCTCCTCGCTGTTGCGGCAGGGCTTTCCGGTGCTGTACCGCTGTCTCGGCCAAGCGCGCTGGGACGCGCTCATGCGGCGGTTTCTGATCGAGCACCGGGCGACGACGCCGCTGTTTCCACAGCTCGGCCAGGAGTTGGTTGCCTATCTTGGCGAGGAACGCGCGGCCCAGCCCGATGATCCGCCCTTCATGCGCGAACTCGCGCACTACGAATGGGTCGAGGCCGCCCTGCTCTTCAGCGACGAGGAGGCGAGCCCAGATCTCGCCGACCCCAATGGCGACCTACTCGTCGGCGTTCCGGTGGTCTCGCCCCTGGCCTGGGCACTGAGCTACCGTTTTCCGGTCCACCGCATCGGTCCCGACTGCCAACCACACATGCCCGATCCAGAGCCGACTCATTTGGTGGTCTATCGCAACCGTGCCGACGAGGTTGAGTTCCTGAAGATCAACCTCGTCACCCAGCGTCTGCTGCAGTTGCTGAAGGCGGGGGAGCCGTGCTCGGGGCGCGAGACTCTGGAGACGATTGCTACGGAGCTGCGCCATCCAGACCCGGCACAGGTGATCGGCTTCGGCGCCGGCTTGCTCGACGAGCTTCGACAGCGGCACATCCTACTCGGGACTCGCCGCCTCGCGGGTTGAGCGCTCACCGCGATTCGATTTCAGGATCAAGCGATTGCGCTCGTCATCGATGGTCATCCGATAGCGCCCGAGCACGCTCATTCCAAGCAGCCCGGTGCCGCCGAGCTTATCCATCGCGAGAAAGGCGACCGCCACTGCGGGCAGCCGCTCGCCATTCAACCAGACCGCCTCCAGGGAGCCCATCAGGGCCTCGGCGCGACCATTCGCGGTCTGTACCTCGCGGGACTCGAGGCGCTGTCGATCAAGCCCCAGGGCGGGGATCATCGAGTCTGGCAGCACCACCGCATCGGCGCCGGTATCGATCAGCAGTGCGCGATCGACGCGGCGCCCACCGGCGCCTTCGAGCGTGACCCGCACCGAGTGCTGTGAGCCGCGGCGAATGGTCTCGAGTTCGATCTGCCCCGCGCCGTCGCTCGCCTGTTCGCCTGCCGGGGGATCGATCCGCAGCTTGGGCGCCGGCGGCTGGCGGTTGGTGCGGCCGATGACGATGACGCGCGCGACGCCGCCATTGGCATCGTGCACCAGGATGTGGTCGAAGCGTTCGAGCAGGATGCGCAGCCGGCGATACAGCCCGGCATCCTCGGCCCGCCCACGCTCGTCCTCGAGCACCTCGAGCCCCGCGACCGAGAACCCATGCGCCGACGCCAGTCGACTCAGCTCCGGCGCGATCTCGACCTGCGCCGCCCAGGCTCCATCCCAGACGCCAGCGAGGACGCTCAGGACGAGCAACGGCCAGGCAAGCGCGCGCGCAAACGCAAACGGACAGTGAAGAGTCATGATATCGGAGCGCATCGCTCAGCAGAGGTAGAGCCCTAGACAAAGAGGTTGCGAGCTTAACACTCGCGTTTGCCGCGCTGCGGCGGATGTGCGACCTTACACGGATTTTGCCAGCCTTAGCGCCACACGGGCGTCCCTGCACAGCGCTCGCTCACTGCTCTCGCCGCGACGGTAACCGCCCAACGAACGCATGACCGCTCTGGAACGCAGACCAATCCCCGCCGGGGCCGCCACCCTCTTGCTCTGGGCGCCCTTGCTCTGGTGGACGCCAGGTCAGTGCCTCGCCCAGACGCTGGCTCAAGAGCGGTTCGATGACGGCAGGCCGGCGCCAGTTCCAGCACCAGCCTCGCAATTACGCTCCGCACTGTTCGAACAGCCTGCGGCGAGCGTCGTGGCGCCGATCTCGGCATCGGCTCGCGATGACAGGCACCAGATCGGCGAGCGCAATGCCACCGCGAGCGAGCCCGAAGCGCAACTGCATGATGGGCTGGACTGGCGTTTCTGCGGGCCGCGGCCCGCTCGGCTCGGTGCGGCTCCGATGACGGCGCCCATGGTGGCGGAGACACCGATCGACATCGAGACCGGCGCCCTCGCCTACCAGCAGGACACCGGCATCCTCAGGCTCAGCGACGGCGTCGATGTGCGCCGCGAGCAAGAGCGGGTGATGGCGGACAGTCTCACGTATGACCGCAACACCGGCAACATCGCGACCGACGGCGAAACGTTGATGGAGCGCCCGGGGCTGCGGATGATCGGCGACCGCGCCCAGCTCAACCTCGAGACCCAACAGGGTCGGATGCAAAACGTCCACTATCGCTTTTCCGACAGCGCCAACCTGCGTGGCACGGCCGATCTCGCCGAGGTGTTGAATCCGACCCAAACGCGCTATCGGGGCTTGGTGTACTCGACCTGTGCGCCGGGCAGCGATGCCTGGTCGATCAAGGCCTCGACCCTCCAGCTCGATCAGGAGAAAGGCATCGGCGTGGCGCGTGACGCGCGTCTGCGGATCAAAGGGGTTCCCGTGCTCTATACCCCCTATCTGCGCTTTCCGATCGACGATCGGCGCAAGAGCGGCTTTTTGATCCCGACCATCGGCTCCTCGCAGGAGAGCGGCCTGGAATTGGTGCTGCCCTACTACTGGAACATCGCGCCGAATCTGGATGCGACGTTCTCGCCGCATGTCCTCAGCGAGCGCGGCCTGCTCATGGGCACTGAGCTGCGTTACCTCACGCGCCATGATCAGGGCCGAATCGAAGCCGAAATCATCCCAGAGGATGCCAAGTACGCGGGCAACGGTGCACGCTGGGCACTGAACCTGGAGGAGACCGGCACCTGGTTCAATCGCCTCAACACGCGGCTGGAGTTCAGCGCGGTCTCCGATGAGCGCTATCTCCAGGACTTCGGCAACGGTCTTGATATCACCAGCACCCGGCGGCTGTTGCAGCGGGGAACGGTCACCTATGCCGGTAATGGCTGGTCGCTGCAAACCGCGCTGGAAGGCTATCAGACGATCGACGCCGAGATCGCCCCAGCGCAACGGCCCTATGGTCGGCTGCCGCAGGTACTGTTCAATCTCCATCCAGTCCAGTTCGGCGCTGGGCTCGTCGCCCGCCTGAACGCCGAATACGACTACTTCGATCACAACCACATCGTCCATGGCCAGCGCCTCGCGCTGCAACCAAGCCTGAGCCTGCCGTTGCGACGCAGCTATGGACACCTGATCCCAACGCTCTCGCTCAACCTCGGCGGCTACGACCTGACCAACACCGCAGTGGGTCAACCGACCTCGCCCAGCCACAGCATCCCAACCCTGGAGGTCGACGGCAAGCTGGTGTTCGAACGCGATGCCCGCTGGTTCGGCACCCAGGCGCTGCAGACCTTGGAGCCACGGCTGTACTATCTGTACACTCCCTACGAGGATCAGTCGGCCACCCCGGTCTTCGACAGCTCCGAGCTTACCTTCAACTTTGCCAACCTTTTCCGCGCCAATCGCTTTACCGGACGCGACCGGATCGGCGACGCCAACCAGATCACCACCGCCCTCAGCTCGCGTTTCCTGAATGCCGACACCGGCACGGAAATGCTGCGTTTGAGTGTCGGTCGTATCCTCTACTTCGCCGATCGCCGCGTGCAGATCGGCAGGCCGCCAGCGGTTGCCGCCGAATCGCCGATTGCCGGTGAAGTTTCGGCACAATTATTCGACCGCTGGCGCGCTCGCGCGAGCGTCGAGTGGAACCCAACGCAAGAGACCGATCAATGGGGCCGGCAAACGCTTCAGCTCCAGTACATGGAACCCGAGGGCGAACGCCTGCTCAACCTCGCCTATCGGTTCGATCGCGGCACCAGCATCGACAACCGCTTCGAGACCGCCGACCTCTCCTTTAAGATGCCGCTTGCGCGGGAAGTCAACGTCGTCGGACGCTGGCTCTACTCGCTCGAGACCGATGAAACCAGCGACGCCTTAGCCGGTCTCGAGTTTGGACAATGCTGCTGGAAAGTCCGCGTCCTCGGGCGCCATTCTAAGCACCGTGCCGACAGCCCCGCGAGCACGTCGGTCATGCTACAAGTGGAGCTTGCCGGCCTCGGTGCCTTTGGCAGCTCCATCGATCGTTTCTTGCAACGAGAGATCTATGGCTATCAAGTCGATTAAAGTCCTACTGCTATTGGTTACCTGCATGGCGCTTGGCAACGCCGAGGCGCGGGTGCAATCCCTGGATGCCATCGTCGCCGTGGTCAACGATGACGTGATTGTACAGAGCGAACTCAACACGCAAATCAATCTACTCATCCCAGAACTGCAAGCACGCGGCGCCCCCATCCCCGACCCCGCGACGCTCGAGCAACAGGTTCTCGAGCAACTGATCCTCGAACGACTGCAGATGCAGCGCGCGCGGACCATCGGCATCGAAGTCGACGAGGCCACGCTGAGCGAAGCCCTGACCAACATCGCCGCGCGCAACGGCATGGACCTGATGCAACTGCGCGCAGCGCTTGAGGCCAATGACGTCTCGTTCGACGACTTTCGTGAGGATACGCGGCGCCAGATCATCACCTCGCGCCTGCAACAGGAAGAGATCGTGCGCGGGATCAACGTCAGTGACCAGGAAGTCGAGCGCTTCGTGGAAACCGAGCGTGACAGCCTGATCACGCGCAACGAGGTGCGCCTGAGCCATATCCTCATCGCCTTACCCGAGAACGCCAGCTCGACACAGGTCGAACAGGCGCGCGAAAAGGCCAAGGGACTGGTCACGCGCTTGCGCCGGGGCGAGGACTTCGCGCGCCTCGCACGCGCCAACTCGGAGGGTGGTCGCGCCCAGGAAGGCGGCGATCTGGGCTGGTTCCCGATCGGCGAGGTACCAAGCCTCGCCGCACGCCCCGCCCAGACCCTCGGTCGTGGAGAACTAACCGACCCGATCCGCAGCCCGAGCGGTTTTCACATCATCCAGGTCAGCGACATCAAGGGCGACACGCCCAAGCCGGTCACCCAAACCCAGGCCCGACACATCCTGATCCGCACCAGCGAGGTGGTGTCGAATCAGGATGCGAAACGGCGTCTGGAGCAGTTACGCACACGCATCGTCGGCGGCGATGACTTCGCGACCCTGGCGCGTTCGCATTCCGACGACACCGGATCGGCCTTGAACGGCGGGGATCTCGGCTGGGTCAATCCAGGCGATACCGTGCCTGCGTTCGAGCGCGAGATGGATCGCTTAGCGCCGGGTGAGGTCAGTCAGCCCTTCGAAAGCCCCTTCGGCTGGCACATCGTGCAGGTCAACGAGCGGCGCGAGCAAGACACCGCCGACGAACTCTTGCGGCTGCGGGCCAAGGACGCGCTGCGCATGCGCAAGGCCGAGGAGGCCAAGGAGTTGTGGCTACAGCGTCTGCGCGACGAGGCCTATCTCGAGATCCGACTGGATGCACTCGATGATTGAGATCCCGCGCTTGGCGCTGACCCCCGGCGAGCCCGCCGGCATCGGCCCGGATCTCTGCATCGCCGCCGCCCAGCAGCCCCGCGCGGTCGAACTGGTCGCTGTCTGCGATCCCGACCTACTCGCCTCTCGGGCCGCAACGCTCGGACTACCGCTGACCCTGGAATCCTTTGATCCCGAGCAGCCAGCACGTCCGTCAGCGCCCGGCAGGCTGTTGGTCGATGCCGCAGCGACCCTCGCCGTGCCGGCCATTCCTGGCCTGCTCGACAGCGCGAATGCTGCCTATGTCCTCGCCACCCTGAGCGCTGCCTGCGCGGGCTGTCTCAGCCGGCGCTGGGACGCGCTGGTCACCGGGCCGGTGCACAAGGGCCTCATCAACGAGGCCGGCTTGGCCTTCAGCGGCCATACCGAATTCCTCGCCCAGCACTGCGCCATGGGTGCCGAACCCGCGCCAACCCCGGTGATGCTGCTCGCGGCCCCCGGTCTGCGCGTCGCCCTGGCCACCACGCATTTGCCGCTCGCCGCAGTGCCCAAGGCGATCACCGCGCCCAGGCTCGAACGCATCGTTCGCGTCTTGGTCACCAGCCTGCGCGAGGCCTTTGGCATCGCGCAGCCTCGCATCCTGGTCTGCGGGCTCAATCCCCATGCCGGCGAAGGTGGCCATTTGGGCCACGAGGAGCAGCAGGTGCTGATCCCGCTGATCGCGCGGCTGCGGGCCGAAGGGCTGGACCTGCAAGGGCCACTCCCCGCAGATACCGCCTTCGTGCCCCATCAGCTGCGTCAGGCCGACGCGGTGCTGGCGATGTATCACGATCAGGGACTGCCAGTGCTCAAGCATCTAGGCTTCGGTCGGGCGGTGAATGTGACCCTGGGCCTGCCAATCGTCCGCACCTCGGTCGATCACGGCACCGCGCTCGACCTCGCCGGTCGTGGCCACGCCGATGTCGGCAGCCTGAATGCGGCTCTCTCGATGGCCTCCGAGATGGTGCAAGCACGCGCCAAGGGCGCGCGGATGCGGTCGGTGCGCTAAGGGCAGCCGGCTAGCGAGACGCGGGACTTGCTGCTGGGTCTGATGCGGGGCTTGAACCGGGAGCCGGCGTCATCGCGGCTTGCTGCTCGGCAATGCTCGCCTGGATCTGCAAGGCGACGTCCAAGGCGCGCAGTCCGGTCTGGCCATCGACCAGTGGCCGTTCGCGCGTGCGCACGCAGTGGACAAAGGCCTCGAGTTCCCGATCGAGCGGCTGCACCGGCTCCACTAGGACGCGCGAGCGCCGAATCTCGGGACGTTGGCCGGCATCACGCGGTTGCGGCACCGCGCTATCCAGAGTTTGGCCGATGAAGTCGAGCGAGAGATAACCTTGCGGCTGAAACACCCGAATACGCCGCGTCTTCTTGTCCGAGACCCGACTGGCCACCGTGTTCGCGACTGTGCCGTTGCTGAACTGCAGCCGCGCACTGGCGATATCGATGCGCGACGTCAACACCGGCGTGCCCACGGCCCGCACCTCGACCAGCTCGGCATCGACCAGGGCGAGGATGATGTCGATGTCATGGATCATCAGATCCGCCACCACATCGACATCGGTCGCACGTTCGACAAAACCGCCCATGCGTTGCGCCTCGATGTAACGCGGAGCCTCGATACGGGCGGCCAGCGCCATGACCCCGGCATTGAAGCGTTCCAAGTGGCCGACCTGCAAGAGCGCGCCCTGGCTCTCGGCGGCGCTGACGATCTCGGCGCCCTCGCGCGCGTCCACGGCGAGCGGCTTTTCGAGCAGGACATGGATGCCGTGCTCGAGATAAGCGCAAGCCACCTCGCGATGCGCCGTGGTCGGCACTGCGATGCTGACCGCATCGACCTGACCGATGAGGGCCAAGGGGTCATCCCAGGCCGTGCAGTTGGCTTCTTTGGCAATGCTTGCGGCACGCTCGCCGCAGGTATCGCAGACCCCGACGAGTTCGACGCCCGCAAGGCGCGAGTAGATCAGGGCATGGAAGCGTCCGAGGTAACCGACGCCGACGACCCCAACCTTGAGCGGATCGGGGGAGGAACCCAGGGTGCTCACATAGACGCTCGATCAGCCATCGACGATCGGCGGCGTGGGCGCGCGCTCGGCCATCGGTTGTGTGCGGTCCAGGTGATAGAGATTGATCTGGTAGCCAAGCGTTAGGGTCATACCAACCGCCAACGCGACCACGAGAACCTTGAAGAGATCGGGTTGTCGGCCACGGCGCTTCAGTGACATGGGTTCTGTGGACTCGCTCTGGCGTTGAATCAATGTACCGGTCTATCGGGCCTCGTTGGGAGAGGGGCTGAACCGCTGAAGCCCAACGCACTCTTATTATCCACGACTGGCATCCGTATGTCTGCGGATGAGATCACATTTGCCGGTCAGATCACCCCTCGCGCCGGATATCGCCCCATGCAGACAGGTATTTCGAGCTGGTCCATTCGCCACCCGATCGGTGTTGTCATGATGACGCTCGCGGTGATGGTGCTGGGGGCCTTCGCGCTTGAGCGACTGAATGTCGATCTCTTGCCGCAGATCGTCTATCCGGATGTGCGCGTGCGCGTGCTCGACCCCGGTGTGCCGGCGACGATCATGGAAGACGAGATCCCCCGCCAGCTCGAGGAGCAGCTCGCGATCACCGAAGGCGTGGTCGCCATCCAGTCGCGCACCAGCGAAGGCCGCTCGGCGATCGATCTCTCGTTTCGCTATGGCGATGACGTCGATCAAGCCCTGCGCGATGCCAGCGCCCGACTCGACCGCGCTAAACGCTTTCTGCCGGACAGCATCGATCCGCCGATCATCTTCAAGCGCGATCCGTTCCAACTGCCAGTCGCCGAGTATGTCATCGGCTCGACCCTGCGCGACCCGATCGAGCTGCGCGACCTGGTCGATTATGACCTCGGTCGGCAACTGCTGACCCTACCCGGTGTCGCTGCCGCCGAGGTCGGCGGTGGACTGGAGCGCGAGGTGCGAATCATCGCCGATCAGTATCGGCTGGCCGCGCTCGGGCTCGATGTGCTCGATCTCCAAGCACGCCTGAGCGATGCCAATCGCGACGTGCCCGCCGGCCGTCTGCTGATGCGCGACGGCGAAATCAGTGCACGCACCGGCGGGCGTTTCCAGTCGGTCGAGCAGATCGCCGCGCTGCCGCTCGGCGCTGCGGCAATGGGCGGGGCCGAGCAATTGCGGCTCGACGAGGTTGCCCAGATCCTAGATAGCGGCGCCGAAGAGCGCTTACGCATCCGTCTCGATGACGCCCCCGGCATCAAGCTCTCGATCCAGAAACAGCCGCTCAGCAACACCGTGGCCGTGGTCGATGCGGTGGATGCCGAACTCGCCCGGCTCGAGGCCGAGGGCCTGCTGCCCGACGATATCCAGATCGCCAAGGTCGACGATCAGGCCCGCTATATCCGCCAATCGCTGAGCAATGCGATCCAGGCCGCTCTCGGCGGCGCGCTGCTGGCGATGCTGGTGGTCTATCTCTTCCTCGGCAGCTGGCGGCGCACCCTGATCATCGGCAGCGCGATCCCGATCGCGATCCTGGTCACCTTCATCCTGATGGCCGCGTTCGGGCTCACCTTCAACATCATGACGCTCGGCGGGCTCGCGCTCGGCATCGGCATGCTGGTCGATAGCACCATCGTCATGCTCGAGAACATCCATCGCCACCAGCGCTGCGGCGA
>PWTO01000070.1 GCA_003562815.1 Chromatiaceae bacterium
CGTCGACCGCCTTGAGCGCATCGCGCAGGCGCCGGCAGATGGCCTCCTCGACATCGGCGGCGCTGGCGCCGCGGTATTCGACCTCGATGCCGACCTCGGTCGGGCGGTAGTCGGGGAAGGTTTCGCGCTGCAGGGTCGGCGCGGCGAAGAGCCCAGCGGCCAGCAATAGGAGCAGCAGCAGGTTGGCCGCGGTCGGGTGGGCCGCGAACCAGCGGATCATGGGATGGCTCCCGCCGAGGGCGTTTGCGCTGGTTGCGGGGCCTGAGCTGGAGCTTGGGCCTCTTCTTTCAATCGCGCCTCAAGCGCTGGATCAGGGCGAGGGTTGATCAGCATGCCATCGATCGCCGGCAACGGGTCATCGACGATGACGCGATCGCCTAGCGCAAGGCCAGCGGCGATCACGGCGAGGCCGCCCTGCTCGAAGGCGACGTCCACCGGGGTGTGCCGGAGTCGATTCTCGGCGTCGAGCCGATAGACCACGCCCTCATGCACCGCCGCCGCCGGCACCACCAGTCGCGGCTCGGGGCTGGCTGCGGACAGGGTGACCTGCGTCAGCATGCCGGGCTGCAAGGGCGGGCGATCTGGCGGGCGGGCATTGCGATAGGGATGCGCGACCCGCACCACCACCCGCGCGCTGCGCGTGACCGGGTCCAGGCCGCTGGCAACCCGGGTCAGTTGTGCCGGCCAGCGTACCTGTTCGTCGCCGACCAGACGCACCTCGGCGGTGACGGCGCTGAAGTCCATGCGCTCGTCCAGGCGTTGAACGGCGGGGATCGGCGCGTTCGGCTCGGTAGCGGCCGTCGCGACGCTGCCGAGCAGGCGCCGCAGCATGCCAAGCGGGATCTGCGCCTCGACCTCGGCCGCCGCCAGGCTGTCGGCGCTGAACAGCCGCTGGCCCGGCGCCATGTACTGATGCCGCTCGACCTCGACCTCGGACAGGCGCAGATCGTAGGGCGCCTCGAAGCGGGTATCGGCGAGATCCTGCTTGGCCTGCGCCAGCAGTACCGCAGCGCGGGCTTGTTGCGCAGCCAGTTGCTGGCGTCGCGAGGGCATCAGCGACAGCTCGTTGTCCAGCGTGGCCACGGCCCGGCGTTGGGCGGCGCTGGCGCGACGCTGTTCGTCGAGCTGCGAGCGCGAGGCCGAGCCGGTCGTGGCGAGCTGCTCGATGCGTGCCAGTTCCTGTTCGGTCAGGTCCAGCCGCTCCTGCTCGAGGGCGAGCAGGCGGCGCGTGCTCTCGGCCTCGACGTCGAGCTGGGCGCGCTCGGCGGTCAGGCGCTCGGCCTCAGCCTCAGCCTCGGCGATGGCCAACTGATAGCGGCTCGGGTCGAGCGCGAGCAACAGGGTGCCAGCCGGCAGCAGATTGCCGCTCTCCAAATCCGGATGACGCTCGACGACGCGACCGGCGACATTGGCCACCGCTTGCCAGCGCTCGGCCGAGCGCGCGGTGCCGAGGCCGCGGGCCTCGATCTGCAGGGCGACGGGTTGCAGCTCGATGACGCTCAGCGTCGGAGCCGGTGCTGCGCTGTCGCTGTGTTGCGGCGCTCGGGCATGGCTGATCAAGAATGCGGCCAAGGCGATGCCGCCGCCCAGCCCGAGCAGGATCAGCAGTCCACGGCTGAGCGAGGTCAGGATGGGCTTCATGGTTGGTCGTGTCCCCCAAAGCCTCCATTGAGCCTGCAGCAGCGTGTCCGATCCTTGATCGGAGTCAAGCGGCGTCTGGTCGTGGTGCCGGTCGTTCGGCCAGTCATTGACGGCGGGGCAAGTCGCATCGGGCAGCATCGAATTGCTTCGGATCGATCGTCTCTGAGAGGCTCGGGGGCATCAAAGACCACTTCGCGGTGCTATTCTAAGCCCTTTTGCGAGTCCTTTTTAGACACCTGGAGCGCGTGATGGCACATCCAATCCTGGCAGAGATGACCGCGAGTGTCACCGAGCTGAAGCGAAATCCAATGGGCACCGTGGCCGCCGGCGAAGGTTTTCCGGTCGCCATCCTCAATCGCAACGAACCCGCGTTCTACTGTGTACCAGCGCAAGCCTACGAAGCCTGGATGAATCGCCTCGAAGACTTGGAGCTGAACGCGCTTGCCGATGCCCGCCTGGCCGATGGGCAGGCCGCGGTCAAGGTTGCGCTGGATGAGCTATGAGCTGGCCTTTCATCCGCTGGCGTTGAAGGAATGGCGCCGACTGGCGAGAAACCGTTGATCGGCAGCGGGCTCTTGCGACAACGCGAGCCAGACCAACAGTGACCGATCGATGATTCCGGCGGGTACCCTGAAGAGGTGGCAGCAACCTTGTTAAGGCATTGCGCCGACGGAATCGGTCGCTTCAGATCGGCCGACCATCAACGCGCGGTGCCAGCAACATCGGGCCGATAACGACCAGGAAGGCAGCGAAGGCGCCGCTCCAGAGCAGACCCGAGAGCAGCATCCAGCTGTTGTAATGCGCCGGCCAGAGCAGCGGGAACGCGACTCGGACCAGCGCCGCGAGGTTGATCGCAACGAATGCGGCTGTCATCGACGGCGGCGAGACCATCGCCCGGCCGGTATGGCCCAAGGTCACGCGCACCATCATGCCAAGCGTGAAGACGCCGATGGCGCCGGCAGTCAGCGCGTGCAGGGCGACATTGGGCGCCATCAGACCAAGCTCGGCGCCGGCATCTAGGATCAACCCACCGACCAGCCAGAGCGCACCCGCGTAAAGCACGGCGAGGATCGGAATCCGCCAGGCGCGCCGATCATGCCAGCCACTGAGGCGGGCGACCAGACTCAGCGCGAAGGCGAGGGCGGTGATGGCCTTCAGCGCTGGCCAGGGGCTGATCAGATCGGCGGCCAACCAGGCGCCAGCGGTCACGAAGGTCAGGATTTCTAGCCACTGATGTGACTTCGGCTCGGCGTCGTTGATCGCCGCTCGGGTGAAGAAGGGCAGCACCCGACCAGAGACGATCAGCAGCGTGATCAGCACCAGCCCCAGCATCAGGCCGTCGGCATCCAACAGACCTGCCGGCACCGCACCAGCCGCGCTCAGATGGCTCCAAGCCGCAGCAACAGCCATCCCGCCCAAGAGCAGCAAAAAGACGCGATTGACCGGATTCGGCCCATTCCACAGTGGCTGGCGCATCGACAAGGCCAGCGCCAACGGAAAGGCAGCAGCGAGCAGGGCATCGCCCCAGACCGGCAGCGCCAGCCAGGGCAAGGCCCGCGCGATCAGCCACAGCAGCACCAGCCCCGCCAGTTCGGCGCCAGACGCGGTGTCCTGTCCAGTCCAGTTGCGCACTGCGGTGAGCAGAAAGCCGGCGATCACTGCCAGCGTATAGCCATAGAGCATCTCGTGGGCATGCCAAGCGCTGCCGACGAAGCGCAGATTGATCGGCAGCAGCCCATGCAGCATCGCCAGCCACGCGAGCAGCGAGAGGCAGCCGATCACGCCAGCGGCGAGGAAGAAGGGGCGGAAGCCTAGAGATAGCAAGGGGTTCGTATTTGGCATCGGGTCTACATCGGGTCTACGTCGGCGGGGGATACGGGCGGGAACGAGATAACGGGACCAGGCTCCGGTGGCCGTCGAGACCCATTCAATCATATCGCCGCTTATTATCGACAACTTGACGAGTCTGCCTTGACGGTGTGACTCACACCAACGAGCCTCCGAGATTCCCGGGGCGGTTCAGTGGGCCAACCTGCGCGCCTGCGAGCAGGTGATGCAACGCATGCACAGCGGCTGGTCATCTCCCAGACCGACCGTGCCGTCTATGCAGAGGCGTTGGGGCGGCATTGCCAAAAGTCGAGTTCTGATTGAGCAATCACCCAGGCACACAGCAACCCTCCGCGCCGCTGAGCGTCGCGCAAACGACCAGCGGCAGAATTTCCATCAGTGGATACAATCGGTTGCGTTCGACTCGAGGGTCGCGAATGCTTGCAAAGCGATCGGTCAAACTGGCAGCCATGAGCAACTCCTGGAGGTGTTGTTTCTCGGCAGACTGCCGCAACCACATCTATTTGCAAGTTTTTATACGCGCTCGCCCTGTTGAGTCGCGCCCTTACCTGGCTTACACTCTCGGATTCTGGATATCCTTATATGTATCGCTGGCGTAGCTCAGTTGGCAGAGCAGCTGATTTGTAATCAGCAGGTCGTCGGTTCGAATCCGTCCGCCAGCTCCATTAAAAACAATAACTTATCTATTATTTCCCCATAGCCTTTTCTAGCTTATGTTGATCTGGTAGCCGTTCTGTAGCCGTTCGTCGCTAGCAAGGGGGGACTTGCTTCGGTATGGAAGAAGGGAAGAGGCAAGTGTCGAAGCGTGTGTTGCTCAGCTGGATCGGACAACGCGATTTGGATGCGGCAGCCAACGATGGTGATGGCCCAGTCCTCGCGACGATTCGGCATTTGCTGCCTGATCAAACGTACTTGCTCTTCAACTACGAGCCGGCGAGGGTCGAGCCCTATCTGGGATGGTTGCGGCGAAAGGTGCAGGGGGATGTCGTTGGGCGCCATGCAGAACTCCGGTCGCCAGTCGACTACGCTGATATCCACCGTGCCGCGGAAGCTCTGCTGAAGGAAGTTTGGCAAGCACATCCTCAAGCACATCGAACTATCCTCATCAGTCCAGGGACGCCTGCGATGCAGGCGGTCTGGATTCTACTGGGTAAAACCCGTTACGCATCAGCCGACTTCCTGCAAGCATCACCGGAGCAGGGCGTTCAGCCGGTGCGTTTGCCCTTCTCCATCTCTGCCGAGTTCGAGCCTTCCGAGACGGCCGCCGCAGGAAAGCAACTCCGCGAGTTGGTCGCTGCGGATGTTCCTGAAACTGCAGGCTTTGAGCGCATCGTCACCGAACATCCACGTCTGCTGGAG
>PWTO01000037.1 GCA_003562815.1 Chromatiaceae bacterium
AAAATAGCCAAGATATTATAGACAGGGCACACAAAGGGTTGCAAGACAGGGCTTATGCGTCAGAAATTGAGTTTATTGAAAATTGGCTCCGCGATCAGACTGATGATGGTGCAGAGGAATGGCTTCGCGATCGATTTGGCGATGACTCAGCACATTTAATCCGTAGTTATATTTACGATACAACGCAGATTAACCCAAGGGGTATAGTAGCATTTCGAGGTAAAAGCGATGTTTGGCTTTACGACCAGCTTAGCCAGTTTGGTGAAGAATTTGGATTAATTCATAGTGCCAGCACCTGGCAGAGTGATTTAAACTTTAATACTTCGTATAATATTGAATTACAGCCAAAGACCTTCAATATTTTTGAATTAAGCTTAGCTGATTATTTGCCTACACAAGGATATAAAGTCAGCTCAATGGCTTCTGCAGACAATTTTCTATATAGCTTTGATGTTGGTTTGCATTCTTTATTCGATGCAAAACAGTTTGACATCTCTTTGCCTGTTGAATATAGCCTATCAACCGGAGGTATTTCTGTCGATTATTCTCTAGCTGACATCCTGGCTACGTGGTCTTATATGTTTTCTCCTAAACCAGGATTTGAAGTAATTACTGGTTTCGCAGCAGACAGATCCCAGGATACAGCGGAAATTGACGTTGAAGAAAGAGTGGATTACTTATTAAAAGCAGGCTTGCAGTTTAATTGGGATATTAACGCTTTATTAGAGGTACATTATAAATATACTGGCAGTTCTGGCGGAAGTATCGATTTAATTGGCGCCCTTGGCGGCAGTCAAAAAACAGGTCCTCATAGTAGCTATAGTTTTTCTGATGATTATTACCTGGAGCTATTTAATTTTTCTAGCGACAAAGAGGGAGCTGATTTAAAATTGGCATTTTTTGATCTTTTAGATTGGGCAGGTTTTAAAGATGGCACTCGGCAAGTTGGAGATGGTCCTTTCAAAGTTGACATTGATTTAAACAATTTGAAATTATTCGGCGATGGCTTTACCAGCAGCCTGGTTGATTCAGACACTCTGTTCCTTAGCGTGCAGGCGGAACATATCCCTTCCAAGCCTGCCTTTGATTTTGCTCTAGATATTGATGATTTGCTCGCAAAGATTTTTAAATCTTTTACAGAGCCAACCAGCCAAGCAATCGGTGAAGTTTTTGCTAATTTAGATAACAACGAAAAGCTTGATGTTTCATTAGGTTTTATTGGCGATATTGAGGCATATATTGGTTACAGTATTTTAAGCGTAGATATGAAGCTAGGACTTAGCCCAGCAACCAAGATGACATTTACCCCAACTGATCTTAGGATTGAGTTAACTCCTTCATGGAACGAAAATTTAGCTCAGCAAGGCTCAGTCGGTGACACCTTCTTTTTTGCCGAGCCTGAAGTAAGCGAAAATGATGAGTTGTGGCTTGATGCTGACTATTCCTTGCAAGGTGATCTAGCTTTTCATTTGGGCGTTAGCCTAGATCCTCGATTAGAGGTTACCGCGATGATGCTTGAAGGGGGGCTAGATGTAGAAACAATCATTGTTGATTATAAGAGAGATTTTAAGCTAGGCCCATTATACGAAAATACTTTCCTGGAAAATGATTCTTGGGAGTTTTATACCGATTCCATGTCACACGAGGTTAGCATTGATTTACTATTGGCCGATGAAAACGGCTATCAATTTGATTTAGGCACTCCCTCGTTTAACTGGGATTTGATGATCGCTTAACCGGGATTTAACGGTAATGTCGGTTTGACTCGACTTTAGCCATTTTTCCCGGCCAGAAAAATCTTTACTTTCAGAGGTTTACGCCGCGCCAAAAAATTAGCGAGGGGTCTCCTTTCGGGGGTCAGACTTGCTGACCCCTCTAAATTTTTTGCCCTCACAATTTTTCAAGCAGTTAGCGCCTTAGGAGACTGCCAAAATAGCCAAAGGCGAGTTTGACATCTCCTCCACTAAAACCCACACCTAATAGGCAGAGCTTTGGCGCGCTAATGCGCCAAAGCCAAGCAATATGCCCGTGGCTACATTGAAGATCATTGCGGTCAATGCGGTAGGCGAGGTATATGCGCTGGCGGTGTGTTCTAAGGCAAGTGCGTTCGCAAGGGCAAGGCCGGGGTTCTGGTCGAACTCGGGCTCCGGGCGATGTCGGAAACGCGCACTAGAGCGCGCGCGGCCTTGATCAGGCCGCTGCGCGCCAACTAAGGTGGATGTCAGCACATCGTAGGGGAAGTGCAGCTTGCCGCTATCGGTCTTATCGATAAGCCCGGTCAGGCTCAGGCGCTGGGCGTCGGAGTGGACCGCGCTCACGTTCCGGCCGACCCGTCTCGCCAGTTTCCGGCCCCTGATCGGGCCGGCGCTGGCTAGGGCATTGGGGATGAAGGGGGGGTGTCTGATCTCCCTGTTAACGCAAGAGCAACTCCCGGCTGCCATGACTTGAGAGACCCGTTTCCAAGCCTAACCTGTTGATCTGAAAGCTGGTGCCCGGAGCCGGACTCGAACCGGCACGGCCGAAGCCGAGGGATTTTAAGTCCCTTGTGTCTACCCATTTCACCATCCGGGCTGAGGGTGCATTATGACCCGTCAACGCGCGTTCGGCGAGTCCCGGTGAACGCGGGTTTTGGGCGCGACCTGATTCGCCCTTATATGGAAGTCCAGACGACAGAACGAGCGACTACCGGAGAATCGCACGATGCGCAGCCCCTTTCTACAGCGTTTATCCGACCTGCCTGATGTGCTGCCGATCTTTCCGCTCAGCGGCACAGTGGTGATGCCGGGCGTGCAACTGCCGCTGAATATCTTCGAGCCACGCTATTTGGCAATGGTGCAGGCCGCCTTGGCCAGCGATCACTTGCTTGGCATGGTGCAACCGCGCGTGCCGGCGGCGGACGCGCCGGCGACGGACGATCCGCTCGACCTGCATCGGGTCGGCTGTGCCGGACGCATCACCTCCTACAGCGAGACTAACGACGGGCGCATCGTGCTGGTGCTGACCGGACTTTGCCGCTTCAGAATTCTGGAGGAACTGCCGATGCAAGACGGTTTTCGCCGCGTTAGGCCAGAATGGCAAGGATTCGCGCTGGACCTCGAGGACAACGAGGCAGGCTTAAGCGAGCGCGACCGCTTCATGGGCTCGTTGCGCACCTTCTGCGAGCAGCGCAGCGTCGAGATCCCCTGGGATGACATCGGTCAGATGGCCGATGCCGACCTGATCAACCTCCTGTGCGCCCATCTGCCGCTCGAGGCCGAGGATAAGCAGGCCTTGATCGAGACGGTCCAGCTCGGCGCGCGCGCTTCGCTGATGCGTGGGCTGATGGAGATGTCCGCGCACGCCGCCCGGCTGGGGAACGAGTTGCGCCACTGAGCGAGACACCGGCGCGCGAGCCCTTGAAAATCGCCCGCGCGAGGGGCACTAGCTAGGGCAACGTTATCCACAGAACATGAGGACTCCGTCAATGGCAGTGACTTTGACCGATGCGGCTGCGAGCCACGTCAATAAAATGCTTCAACAACGCGGCCATGGCGTCGGGCTTCGCCTCGGCACCAAGAAGAGCGGCTGTACCGGCTTTGCCTATGTGGTCGACTATGCCGACGACTGCGCCGATGGCGACCATGTCTTCGAGAGCCACGGTGTGAAGGTCGTGGTCGACGAGGCCAGCCTGCCGCGCCTCGATGGCATGGAGGTCGATTTCGTCAAATCCAGCCTGCTCAACGAGGGCTTCGAGTTCCGCAACCCCAACATCAAGGACGCATGCGGCTGTGGCGAGTCGTTCAGCGTCTGACCCGACACCAAGGATCATCCATGGCCGACGAATCGATTCAAGACATCATCGAGACCTTCGACCTGCTAGGCGACTGGGATCAGCGCTATCAGTACCTGATCGAGATCGGTGAGCGCCTGCCGGCCATGGACCCGACCGACAAGACCGATGCCAACCGCGTGCTGGAGTGCATGAGTACCGTGCATGTAGTGGCCAAGCCCGAGGGCGAGCGGCTGCGCTTCGAGGGCGATTGCGACACCGCGATCATCAAGGGGGTGGTCGCGCTCCTGGTCGGTCTGTTCTCGGGCAAGACCGCAGCCGAGATCGAGGCGCTCGATGTCGATGCGCTGTTCGCGGGCCTGCAGCTCGAAGAGCACCTGAGCCCGAACCGACATGTCGGTGTCTACGCGATCGTCAATAAGATGAAGGCGCAGGCCGCGCGGGCAGCGGCCTGAGGCACAGCATCAGGGACCACAGCAGGGGCCACAGCGTCGAGGAGACGGTCAAAGCTCGCTCCACATGCGCACCAGGTTGGCATAGCTGCGATCGACGTGCCCGGTGTGCTCGGCGCCCGGTGCCTCCTTCAACAGCAGCTCGCGCGCCTGATTGAGTTCGTAGAGCAATTCGCGCTGGGCCGGGTCGCGCACATAGCTTTGAATCCACGTCAGCGCCACCAGGCGCTCGCCACAGGTCACCTCGGCGACCTGATGCAGGCTCGAGGATGGATAGACGACGGCATCGCCAGCGGGCAGCTTGACGCGCTGATCGCCGAAGGGGGTGCGCATCAGCAGCTCGCCGCCGTCATAGGCATCGGGCTCATTCAGGAACAACGTCATCGAGACATCGCTGCGAAAGCGCGGCCCGCTGCTACCCATGATCGGATCGTCGACATGATCGCCATAGGTCATGCCGGGGCGATAGCGGGCGAAGATCGGGTCGGCGACACGGTGCGGCAGCACGCCGAAGCGAAAGCGCTCGTTGTGGCCGAGACTGGCCATCAGGATGCGCACCAGCAGGCGCATGCGCTCGGGCTCCTGGCGCATCTCCTCGTTGTGCTTGACCTGGGAGGCGGCGAAGCCGGCGCTGAGCTTGCCATCGACGAAGTCGGCGTCGGCGAGTAGCGCGCGCACCTTTTGGACCTGGGCGGCATTCAGTAGAGCGGGAATCCTGAGTAGCATGGGATGAACATTCAGCCAGTGGGTCGGATAGAATCAGCGCATCCATCGCGATCAAGCAACGAGCGGAGGGCCGGATGATCCTCAAGGCCATCATCGACGAGCAAGTCTACACCCTGAATGTCCCGGACCCCGTGATCGAGCGCGGCGGCGACTTCTTCGCGCAGTTGGACCGCGATTTGGATCAAGGCTGGCAGATGAGCCGCGAGTGGGTCGAGTCGCCGAATCGCCTGCAGCGCTGCCAGATCATCGCCGACAAGCTCTTGACCGCACTCGAGAAGGAGAACGAGAAGCTGGGCATGCTGATGGCCGGTTATATCCTGACTCGGCTGCCGGAAGTCGAGAGCGTCGAGCTGGATGTGCAAGGCGAGGTGCAGAACAACCACTTTCGCTTCAAGGAGACAGCCAGCCAGCCACTCGGCCAGCTGTCCACGCAGGCAGCCAGCGAGCCAGCCGCCAGCGTGGCGACGAGCGCCACTGCCCCTGATAGCGGTCACAGTGGCGACAGCGACAGCGGGAGCGGGCCCGGGGGCGATCCTGGACACGATCAAGCCGAGCACAATCAGGCCGGGCTGCCCGCCGGCCTCGACAAGATGCAGGCGCTCGCGCAAGCCGGGCAAGACGTGACCCAGGTCTTCAAGGTCGGCAAGGCGTATCGGTTCTCGGTCTTCGATCACGCCAGCGGCGGTTGGCGGGACTCGCCGCTGATCGCCACCGAGGCCGAGGCCGAACGCTTGCGCCAGGAGGCCTTCAAGGCGCGCTACGACGCGCTGCAGCGCGGCTGAGGATCACTGCCCATGGATGCCTTCATTGCACTTGGCTGGCCGGCCTGGCTGACCCTTGGGCTGGTGATGCTGTCCTTCGTCCTCTTCCTCGCGACCCGGATCGCGCCTGATGTGGTCACCTCGGGCGCGCTCACCGTCCTGCTCGTCAGCGGCGTGTTGACGCCGGCCGAGGCCCTCGCCGGCTTCGCCAATCCGGGCATGCTCACCGTCGCCGTGCTCTACATGGTGGTCTCTGGGCTCAAGGAGACCGGCGCCGTCAGTTGGATCGGCCAAGCACTGCTCGGCCAGCCCAAGGGCGAAGCCAGCGCACGCCTGCGCTTGATGCTGCCGGCCGCGACGCTGAGCGCGTTCCTCAACAACACTGCCGTGGTCGCGATCTTCATCCCGGCGGTCAGAGAGTGGGCGCGGCGGCATCGCCTCGCGCTGTCGCGGCTGCTGATCCCGCTGAGCTTCGCCAGTATCGTCGGCGGCATCTGCACGCTGATCGGCACCAGCACTAACCTGGTGGTGAACGGGCTCTACACTGAGCAACTCGGCGCGCCCGGCTTCGGGCTATTCGAGCTGGCCTGGATCGGCGTGCCGTTGGTGATCGCGACCCTGATATTCATCATGCTCAGCGCACGCTGGTTGCTGCCGATGCGCACGGCGACCGCTGAGCGTTTCGAAGACGTGCGCCACTACACCGCCGAGATGCTGGTGAGCGCAGACAGCCCGCTGGCCGGTAAGAGCATCGAAGCCGCTGGCTTGCGGCAACTGCCGGGCCTGTTCCTCGTCGAGATCGAGCGCGACGGCCAGCTCATTCCAGCGGTCTCGCCGCAAGTGCTCCTGGTCGCTGGCGACCGCTTGGTGTTCGCCGGCATCCTCGACTCGGTGGTTGATCTGCACCAAATTCGCGGCCTGGTGCCGGCTACCGATCAGATCTATAAGCTCGGCGGGCCGCGTCAGGAGCGCTGTTTCGTCGAAGCGGTGCTGTCGAATAAGTGTCCACTGGTCGGCATGAGTGTGCGCAAGGGGCGCTTTCGCGGTTATTACAACGCGGTGATCCTGGCGCTCTCGCGCAACGGCGGGCATGTGCGCCGCAAAATCGGCGATATCGTGCTGCAGGCCGGCGATACCCTGCTGCTGGAGACGCGGTCCGACTTCGTGCTGCAACAGCGTAATTCGAAGGATTTCCTGGTCGTGAGCCAGTTCGGCGACGAACATCCGCTGCGCCACGAGCGCGCGCCGATCGCTCTGGCCATTGTTGCCGCGATGATCGCGCTAGTCGCGTTCGAAGTGCTCAGCATGCTGGAAGCCGCGCTGCTCGCCGCCGGCGCGATGATCCTGACCCGCTGCACGCCGGATCGCGTCGCCCGGCGCGCACCGGACTGGCAGGTGCTGATCGTGATCGCGACCGCGTTCGGCATCGGCGCTGCGCTCGAGAAGACCGGCGTCGCGCCCTGGCTGGCCGGCTCCTTGATCGGGCTCAGCGAGGGGTTGCCTTGGATCACGCTCGGCATCCTGTTTTTGATCACGGCCCTGCTCACCGCGATGGCAACGAACAATGTCGCCGCTGTGCTGATGTTCCCGGTCGCCATCGACAGCGCGCAGTTGATGGCGGTGAGTCCGTTGCCGTTTCTGGTCACGCTGATGGTCGGCGCCTCGGCCAGCTTCGCGACCCCGATTGGCTATCAGACCAACCTGATGGTGTTCAACGTCGGCGGCTATCGCTTCAGCGATTTCCTGCGCATCGGTATCCCGCTCACGCTGTTGGTCGGCGCGCTCACCGTGGGCTTGGTGCCGTTGATCTGGCCGTTCTAGGCGCTCGGCCGACGGCCTTGGGCTGAGCGCCTTGGGCCGGAAGCGCGCACCGTTGTCTATTTTGATTGACACAAGTAGGTGAATTTTTGTGTCAATCCAACTACACACATGGCAAAAAGGGTTTACACTTAGGGCGAGATTGTCACTTCCGACGGTCCCGCGTCGCGAGCACGATGTCGGATCTTGCGCGACGTTGTGTCGAGGTCGCCCTGTACCTCGACGGTTGTGGTCGTCGGTCCCCTTCACCACAGGTCCAGTTGGAGGACTCGTCGTGTCCGAAGCCACCGCCGTTTCTAGTGCAGCACCCGCTAAAGCCAAGGCAAAAGCCAAGTCGAAAGACAAACCCAAGGGCAAACGCTACCAAAGCCCGTTCCTGTTCGCTCTGCTGCCGCAAATCATCCTGTTCGTCACCGCCGTGGTGTTGTTCTGGCTGAGTCAGAACGACATGGCCGGCACCATCAAGTACTGGGAATACTTCATCCCGGTCATCGCCCTGATCTCGTTGATCTCCGGTTGGAGTCAGTCCTATCTCTCGAACGAGGTACGCGCCTGGTACCTGATCAAACAAGCCGTGCATTGGGGCGCCCTCTTTGGGCTGCTCTATGCCGCCAACACCGAAGGAATGCGGGCGGCCATCGACGCCCAGCAGTACACCTCGATCGTCATCTACCTGATCGCCTTCGCCACCCTGCTGGCCGCCATCCACATGGACCTCAAGCTGTTTTTCTTCAGCCTGTTCATGGTGTTCTGTGCCTATCTGCTGGCCGCGCCGGCCGATAACGCAATGCTGATCTACATCGGCGAGACCTTCGGCATCGATAGCGCCCAGAGCAAGACGCTCTCGATCAGCATCGGTGTCGCCATCGTCGGCTTCATCGCCAGCACCTTCGTGCTGCTCTCGATGCGCGGCTTAGTGCTCTCCAAGCGCATCGGCGATAAGCGCAAGGAGGCCTGATCCAGACAGGATCAGGATCGACGCCAGATCAGACCCCGTCCAGGACTGACATCAGCTCTGCATCAGCCCGGCATCAGAACGGGCCGAGCGGCGCCCCAACCCAGGGGCGCCGCCCTGACAACAGGGCGCTCAGGCGTATACTGTTGGCCTTTCCCTCACCCTCGCACGATGCATTCAGACGGGAGATGCCGATGTCCTTGCCGACAAACGCTTGGCCTCACCGGTTGCGCCCGCTTTTCAGGCCGCACCTTGGCCTCGGGCTGGCCGCGCTCGCCGGCCTGCTCACGCTACTCGCTGTCACCACGGCCGTTGCCGCCGAGACCCCTTGGTCACGGGTGGAAACCGTTGCTCAAGGTCGCCCCGAGGCAATTGGCGGCCCCTCCAATGGCTGTCTGCGCGGGGCCGAGGCCTTACCCGCGAGCGGAGAGGGCTTCGTCAGCATCCGCCGTCACCGTGGCCGCTACTACGGCCATCCCCGTACCCTGGCGATGGTGCGCACCCTCGCCGCCGAGGTCGCGGGCGAGACCGGCGGTCGATTGATCATGGTGGGCGATCTCGCGCAGCCGCGTGGCGGGCGCATGAATTCACTGCACGTCAGCCACCAAAACGGCCTCGATGTCGATCTCTGGCTGACGCTGGCCGACTCGCCGCAGCAAGCGTGGCGCGACACCGCCGAGGGCAAAAACCCGCCGAGGATGATCGAGCGCCATCGCCTGCAACCGAACCACCATTGGGGAGCCGAACAGCGCTTGCTGATCCGGCGCGCGGCGCAACATCCAGATGTCGATCGGATTTTGGTCAATCCCGGCATCAAGCGCGCGCTCTGTCGCAGCGAGGGCGAGGCGCCTTGGCTGCGCAAGCTTCGCCCCTGGTGGGGACATGATGCGCACATGCATGTGCGCTTAACATGCCCAAGCGACAGCCCAGAGTGCGAGCAGCAGGCGCCGATCGCGCCCGGCAGTGGCTGCGGTGCCGAACTCGCCTGGTGGTTCAGCGAGGAGGCGCGCTCGCCGAGTCGCGGCGCATCGGGCCAGCCGAGACAGCGCCCACAACCACCAGCCGCTTGCAGCCAGGTACTTGGCTTATGAAGCAGCAGGCGGCTTGTTCAGACGCTGTTTGCACGCCGCATTAGGCAAAGACCACCCAAGTGGTGGCGATGTACTTGAGCCCGTCGCATAATTCTGCGGCCCGATGCTCATGCGTCCAAAACGGCGGGAACAGCACCAGCGTGCCGCGCTCCGGTCGCACGCTGACCTGCTGGAACAAGAAATCCGTCTCGCCTCCCGGCCCCGGCACGTCGTTGAGGTACCAGAGCGCGACCAACTGACGCTGGCTGAGTTCGTGACTGCCGCCGTCGATATGCCAGCGATAATACTCGCCGGGTCGATAGCGCTGGACCTGGTAGCCGATGTCCTTGAACGGCCCCTTGAAGTACGGGAAGGCCTCGCGCAGCTCAAGCATGGCCGCGCCGAGCGAGCGAAACAGCATCCGGTCGATATCCTTCCAGTCGTCCTTGTTGCTGACCACCAGATCGGTGGTCTTCTTCACCGAGGCGTTTTCCTCGCGCAGCTGACCGATGCGACCGGCGTATTGCTGCTCTGGATGGGCCTCGAAGCGGGCGATGACCTCTTCGCAGAACGCCGGCGGCAGCGCCGCTGGGCGCACGAAGATGAAGCTGCCGGGCTTGACCTCGCGCAGGCTGCGCAACGCCTCGGCGCCGATCGCTGTGGTCCGGGTCGTCGCCGGAGCCGGTGCCGGTGTCGCCGCAGCGCTCGGCGCGGCCGTGCTCGGAGCCGAGGCACTCATGGGCGATCATCCACCAGCGTGCCCTCCTTCTCGGGCGGCATCAGATCGGCCCGGCTGATGCCGAGCCACACTGCGGCGGCGGTGGCGATGTAGATGGTCGAATAGGTTCCGACCAGCACGCCGACGATCAGCGCCAGCGAAAAGCCGGCGATCGCCGGTCCGCCCAGGAAGTAGAGCGCTAGCAGCACCAGCAGCGTGGTGCCGGAGGTGATGATGGTGCGCGAGAGGGTCTGATTGACCGAGCGGTTGCCGATCTCCATCACCGTGCCCTTGCGCATCTTGCGGAAGTTTTCGCGGATGCGGTCGAAGATGACGATGGTGTCGTTGAGCGAGTAGCCAATCACCGCCAGCACCGCCGCCAGCACGGTCAGATCGAACGGGATATAGAAGATTGAAAACATCCCGATCGTGAACAGCACATCGTGCATCAGGGCCGCGACCGCGCCAACCGCGAAGCGCCACTCGAAGCGCAACGCGACATAGACCAGAATGCCGATCAGCGCGAACAGCACTGCCAGCCCCCCTTGCTCGCGCAGTTCCTCGCCGACCTGCGGCCCGACGAACTCGACTCGCCGCAGCTCGATCTCAGTGTCCGCTTGGGCGCTGAGGAGCTGGAACACCCGATCGCTGACTTCGGCGCTGGACAGCTCGCCCGCCTGCGGCGCGATGCGGATCAAGATGTCACGGTTCGAGCCAAAGTATTGGACGGTGGCGTCCTCGATCCCCTCCTCGGCGAGCGCTGCGGTGATCTCGGACACCTCGACTGGCTGCGCATAGCCGAGTTCGATGACGGTGCCGCCGGTGAAGTCGAGACCGAAGTTGAAACCGCGAAATAGGATCGACAGCAGGCAGATGAGCATGACGACCCCGGAGACGATCGCCGCGAGGCGACGTTTGCCGAGGAAGTCGATGTGGGAGTCTTTCAGGATCTGGGCGTGGGCCATGACAGTGCTCTAGAGGATGCGCGGGAAAGAGACGCGGGAAGGATGCTCCGGTGGGATCGCCAATGAGGTCGCCCGCTTAGATCGCGAGCCGCTTCACGCGGCGGCCACCGTAGATCAGGTTGATCAGTGCCCGCGAGCCGAGGATGGCGGTGAACATCGAGGTCAGGATGCCGATGAACAGTGTCACCGCGAAGCCCTTGACCGGCCCGGTGCCGAAGCTAAACAGCACGATCGCGGCGATCAGCGTGGTGACATTGGCATCGACGATGGTCGAGAGCGCCTTGTCGTAGCCGGCGTGGATGCTCGCCTGTGGCGAACTGCCGTTGCGGATCTCCTCGCGGATGCGCTCGAAGATCAGCACATTGGCATCGACCGCCATGCCTACCGTCAGCACGATGCCGGCGATACCGGGCATGGTCAGCGTCGCTTGCAGGAGCGAGAGCACGGCGACGATCATCACCAAGTTCACCACCAGCACCAGATCGGCGACCAGCCCGAAGACGCGGTAGTAGAGCGCCATGAAGATCGCCACCAGGGCCAGGCCGATCAGCACCGAGCGCATGCCCTGATCGATATTGTCCTGCCCCAGGCTCGGGCCGATGGTGCGCTCCTCGACGATCTCGATCGGGGCGGCCAGCGCGCCAGCACGCAGCAGCAGCGCGAGGTTATGCGCCTCCTCGGAGCTATCCAGGCCGGTGGTCTGGAAGCGCCGGCCAAAGGGCTCGAGGATATTGGCGACGCTGATCACCTCTTCGCTGCGCACGCGCTCTCTGACCGGTTCGCCGTCGACCATGCGGGTGACGGTGCGCGACTCGATGAAGACCACCGCCATCGGCTTGCCGACATTTTCGGTGGTCATCCGGCGCATCTGCCGCGCGCCCTGTCCATCGAGGCTGACGCTGACCATCGGCGAGCCGCTCTGCTGGTCGAAGCCGGCGGCGGCACTGGTGATCTGGTCGCCGGTGACGATGACCCGGCGTTTGAGCAGGATCGGCTGGCCAGTGCGCTCATAATAGAGCGCGGCGCCGACCGGCACGCGGCCGTCGAGCGCGTCCTGCACATCGTGCTCGGTATCGACCAAGCGGTATTCGAGGGTGGCTGTGGCGCCAAGCAGGTCTTTCAGGCGCGCCGGGTCTTGCGCGCCGGGTAGCTGCACGATGATGCGCCGTTCGCCCTGGCGCTGGATGATCGGCTCGGCGACGCCGAGGGCGTTGACCCGATTGCGCAGGGTGGTGATGTTCTGCTCCAGGGCGAAGCGCTTGATCTCCTCCTGCTTGGCCGGCGGCAGACTGCCATAGAGATAGAAGTCGCCGCTTTGATGGCCTGTACTCACCTCAAGATCGCGAAACTCGCGCCGAATCAGCGGCGCGGCCTCGTCGCGCGCCGACTCGTCGCGGAAGCGGACCTCGATACGCCCATCGCCATGACCGACGGTCAGATAGCGAATGCGCTCATCGCGCAGCAGGGTGCGAATGTCGCCGGTCAGGCGCTCCAGCGCTAGGTTGACCGCAGCGTCCATATCGACATCGATCAAGACATGGATACCACCACGCAGATCGAGTCCGAGGAACATGGGCTGCAGGCCCAGCGCCTCGACCAGGCCCGGTAGGTCGGGTGACTGGGTCAGCGCATGCTGATAGCCATCGCCGAGGGTGCGATCCAGGGTTGCCTGGCCGCGCAACTGCGCCGTTGGCGTCTCGAAGCGGATCAGCGCCCGACCGCCCTCGCGTTCCTCGATCGCCTTTACCGGCACGCCGGCGTTCTCCATCGCCGCCGCGATCTCGGCACGCGTGGCTGCACTCACCTCGCCGTCTGCGGCCCGGACCTCGATCGCCGGGTCCTGCGGGAACAGGTTCGGCAAGGCCAACACCAGGCCGAACAGGACCACGGCGAGGATCAGCAGATTCTTCCAGAGTGGATACTGATTCATATGGAAGCGTCTTCTAGTGGCAGGATGCGGAGATGCGAGGTGAGGACGGAGCGCGGCGCGAAGCCGGATGAGGCCTCGAAGCTGTTGTTTGCTCCGAATCAGAGATCCTTGAGAGAGCCCTTCGGTAGGACGGCCTCGACCGCTTGGCGGCGAACCTTGATGACGACATTGTCGGCCACTTCGACCTGCGCGAAGTTGTCGCCAAGATCGGTGATGCGCCCGGCCACGCCGCCCATGGTGATCACTTCATCGCCTCGGCTCAAGCTTTCAACCAGGCGCTTGTGTTCCTTCTGGCGCTTGATCTGCGGGCGAATCATCAGAAAATACAAGATGATAATCAGGCCAATCGGGAATAGCAGCCCGAGCAACGAGTCGCCAGCGCCAGCGCCACCGGCCTGGGCTAGAGCATCGGAAATGAAAAAGCTCATCGGGGTTCCTCTTAGGTCGCGCTGTCGATGCGCGTTTCAGTGGTGATCGAGCCCGGTATTATGGCATATCCTCTGCGGTGGAGAACCGTGCCGCGAAGGCCGCGAAGCGACCCTCGGCAATCGCCGCGCGCAAGGCGCGCATCAGGTCTTGATAAAACGCCAGGTTGTGGATGGTGTTCAGACGTGCGCCTAGGATCTCGTTGCAGCGATCTAGATGATGCAGATAGGCGCGGCTGTAGTGCTGGCAGGTGTAGCAGCCGCAGCGCGGATCGAGCGGGCTGTCGTCGTTTTTATAGCGCGCATTGCGAATGCGCAACACCCCGCCGCGCACGAACAGATGCCCATTGCGCGCATTGCGCGTCGGCATCACGCAGTCGAACAGGTCGATGCCGCGCGCGACCGCCGCGACGATGTCGGTCGGCTTGCCGACGCCCATCAGATAGCGCGGACGCTCCGCCGGTAGCTCGCAGGCCAAGTGATCGAGCACCCGCAATCGCTCCGCCGGCGGCTCGCCGACCGAGAGCCCGCCGACGGCGTAGCCATCGAAGCCGATCTCCAGTAGCCCAGCCAAGGATGCCGAGCGCAGGGCCGGCGACATGCCACCCTGGACGATGCCGAACAGCGCTGCCGGATTGTCGCCATGCGCCTGCTTACAGCGCGCAGCCCAGCGCAGCGACAGCTCCATCGAGCGGCGCACCGCCTCATCGTTCGCCGGATAGGGCGTGCACTCGTCGAAGATCATCACGATGTCGGCGCCGAGCGCGCGCTGCACCGCCATCGACTCCTCCGGCCCCAGGAACACCGGGCTGCCATCGACCGGCGAGCGGAACTGCACGCCCTGCTCGCTGATCTTGCGCAGCTCGCCGAGGCTGAAGACCTGGAAGCCGCCGGAATCGGTCAGGATCGGCCCGTCCCAGTGCATGAATCGGTGCAGGCCGCCGAGCTGCTCGATGATCGCGGTGCCGGGGCGCAGCATCAGATGGAAGGTGTTGCCGAGGATGATCTCGGCGCCAATCGCGCGCAGCTCCTCTGGCGTCATGCCCTTGACGGTGCCATAGGTGCCGACGGGCATGAAGGCGGGGGTCTCGATACGGCCGCGCGGCAGGGTCAGGCGAGCGCGCCGGGCCAGGCCGTCGTTGGCCAGACGCTGGAAGTCCAGGCTCATCATCTTGTCTCTTGTTGGAGTCCATGTTGCGCCGACGCATTTGGCTTGAGCGCCTGCGCCCAAACCTCGAAGAGCGTCCAATCATACCGACCGAGGCCATCACCATGTTCCTGTTCCGCAAGAAAACCGAGCTGCCGACCGCCAAGGACGCCCTACCCGGCCGCACACAACCGATGCCGGTGACGAACCGCCACGCAGTCCTCGGCCATCCACTGCAGCCGCCGTTTCCAGACGGCATGCAACAGGTGGTGTTCGGCATGGGCTGTTTCTGGGGCGCCGAGAAGACCTTCTGGAGCCTGCCCGGGGTCTATAGCACGGCGGTCGGCTATGCCGGCGGCCTGACCCCGAACCCGACCTATGAGGAGGTCTGCTCCGGCTACACCGGCCACAACGAGGTGGTGCTGGTGGTGTACGACTCCGCGCAGATAGGATTCGCGTCGTTGCTGAAGACCTTCTGGGAGGGCCACGATCCGACTCAGGGCATGCGCCAGGGCAATGATGTCGGCACCCAGTACCGCTCTGGCATCTATGCGTTCGACGCGGCGCAGTTGGAGGCCGCCCACAACAGCCTGAGCCAGTATCGGCAGGCCCTGGAGCAGGCCGGCCGGCGCGCGAGCATCACCACCGAAATCCTCTCCGCGCCAACCTTCTACTACGCCGAGGACGACCATCAGCAGTATCTGGCCAAGAACCCGGGCGGCTATTGCGGCCACGGTGGCTGCGGCGTGCGTTATCCCGCGCAGGCAGCGGTCGGGGTTGACAACCAGATTAGTATTTAAGAAACTAGCGATGCGCTAGAGGTTCGCAGTCCTCTGGTGCACTCCTCCATCCTCCTTTGGTGGTAATCTTTAGAGCGCGGCGCCCGCCGCGCTTTTTTTTGTCCGCCGTCTTTGCCTTCCTCATTGCCGCGTTAAAAACATCGCATCGCCGTAGCTGAAGAAGCGATAGCGCTGCACGACAGCATGTTGGTAAGCGGCCATGATCGCCGCATGACCGGCGAAGGCCGAGACCAGCATCAACAGCGTCGAGCCCGGCAGATGGAAGTTGGTGATCATCGCATCGACGACCTGGAAGGCATAGGGCGGGCGGATGAACAGCCGACTCTCGCCGCGATAAGGCGCCAGAGCCGAGGCCGCATCGGCCGTTGTCTCCGCCGCCGCCGTCTCGAGACTGCGCACCGTCGTGGTCCCAACGGCGATGATGCGCCCACCGGCGGCGCGGGTCGCCTCGATCTGCGCCACCGCCGTCTCGCTCACCTCCAGCCATTCGGCGTGCATGCGGTGCTGATCCAGATCCTCCTCGCGCACCGGCTGGAAAGTGCCAGCGCCGACATGCAGGGTGACGCGGGCGGTCGCGATGCCGGCCTGCGCGAGTTGTTCGAGCATCGCCGCCTCGAAGTGCAAACCTGCCGTCGGCGCCGCGACCGCGCCCTCGCGCTCGGCATAAACGGTCTGATAACGCTCGCTGTCGGCGGCATCGTCGGCGCGTCGGATATAGGGCGGCAGCGGCATGTGGCCGTGGCGTTGCATTAGCTCCGGCAGCGTCGCATCCAGCGCCCGCAGCCGAAACAGCCCTTCCTCGCGCGCCACCATCAGCAGCCGCTCGCCGTCGGCCAGGCGCAGTTCGCTGCCTGCGGCCGGCGTCTTGCTGGCACGCACATGGGCGAACGCCTCGTTCGCATCGACCATACGCTCGATCAGCACCTCGACGCAGCCACCGGTCACCTTATGCGCGAACAGTCGCGCCGGGATCACCCGGGTATCGTTGAAGACCAGCAGATCGCCCGGACGCAGCAGGCTCGGCAGATCCCGAAAGCCGAGGTCGTCGCGGCGGCCACTCGGGCCATCGAGGGCGAGCAGGCGGCTCGCGCCGCGCTCGCTTAGGGGGCGCTGGGCGATCAGCTCGTCCGGCAGGTCGAAATGGAAATCGGAGCGGCGCATGGATCCTGTGCAAGAACCTCAAAAGATGACTGTACCCTTTCGGTACGCTGAGGCTATAATTATAGGTTCGCTGCCGGGGTGGCGGAATTGGTAGACGCAGTGGACTCAAAATCCACCGGTGGTAACACCTTACGAGTTCGAGTCTCGTCCCCGGTACCAACCTTCTCGGTGACGACCTATGCGCTTGGGCATCGATCGCCTCCTCGCCGATGGCCATCTGCGCCGCCCCCTAGACGGTCGGCGCGTTGCCCTACTCGGCCATCCCGCCTCGGTCAACCATGTGGGGCGCCAGAGTCTCGATGCGCTGATGTCGCTCAGCGGCCTGCGGATCACCGCCGCCTTCGGCCCCCAGCACGGGATGCGCGGCGACAAGCAGG
>PWTO01000014.1 GCA_003562815.1 Chromatiaceae bacterium
CGATGCTGGCCTCGAAGGTGCTGCCGGAATCGCATCGGCGCCTCAGCCTGACCGCTGGCATCGATTGGGCCTTCGAGCGGTTGCGCGCCGGCTATACCCGGCTGTTGGCCTTCTTCTTGCGTCAGCGCTGGCTGATCGTCGCGCTGCTCGTCCTCACCTTGGGGCTCGCCTGGTGGCTGTTCGAGCAGCTACCCAAGGAGTATGCGCCGAGTGAAGATCGCGGTGCCTTCTTCGTGCTGGTCAATGGCCCCGAGGGGGCGTCCTTCACCTACATGGAAGAGTACATGGACGAGATCGAGCGCAGGCTGTTGCCCTATGCCGACTCCGGCGAGGCCATCCGCATCTTGGTGCGTGCGCCGCGCGCGTTCGGCAATACCGAGGTCTTCAACAGCGGCATCGTGATCGTGGTGATGGCGCCGTTCGGTGAGCGCCGACCAAGCCAGGTGGTGATGAACGAGATCCGTGCCACGCTCGCCGATCTGCCTGGCGTGAGCGCCTTCCCGGTGATGCGCCAAGGCTTCGGCGCGCGCATCCAGAAGCCGGTGCAGTTCGTCATCGGCGGCGGCACCTATGAGGAGCTGGCGGCCTGGCGCGACACGCTGGTGGCCGAGATCGAGAAGGACAATCCGGGCCTGCAGGGCCTCGATTGGGACTACAAGGAGACCAAGCCACAGCTGCAAGTGGAGGTCGATTACGACCGCGCGGCGGATCTCGGCGTCACGGCCGAGACCATCGGCCGCACCCTCGAGACCATGCTCGGCTCGCGCCGGGTGACGACCTATCTGGATGCCGGCGAGGAGTACGATGTCATCGTCGAAGGCGAGCGCGATGAGCAGCGCACCCCAGCCAGTCTGAGCAATCTCTATGTGCGCTCGCACAAGACCGCTGAGCTGATCCCGCTCTCGAACCTTGTGCGCGTGACCGAGACCGCGACCTCCAAGAGCCTGAACCGCTACAACCGAGTACGTGCGATCACCCTCGAGGCTAATCTCGCCGATGATCTACCCCTCGGCGAGGCGCTCGCCTATCTGAACGCGCTCGCCGCCGAGCATCTGCCGGAGCAGGCGATCATCGACTACAAGGGCCAGTCAGCCGATTTCCAGGAATCCGGCGAGGGTATTCTGTTTGTCTTCCTGCTCGGCATCGCGGTGGTGTATCTGGTGCTGGCGGCCCAGTTCGAGAGCTGGGTGCATCCGCTGGTGATCATGCTGACGGTGCCGCTGGCGATGGCCGGGGCCTTGCTCGGGCTTTGGCTGACCGGGCAATCGATGAATATCTATAGCCAGATCGGCTTGATCATGCTGGTCGGCCTGTCAGCCAAGAACGGCATCCTCATCGTCGAGTTTGCGAATCAGCTGCGCGATGAGGGCAAAGGCTTCGATGAGGCCTTACTCGAAGCGGCCGATGTGCGGCTGCGACCGATCATCATGACCGGCATCACCACCGCCGCCGGCTCGATCCCGCTCTTGCTCAGCAGCGGTGCCGGTGCCGAGACCCGCACCGTGATCGGCACCGTGATCTTGTCGGGTGTGCTCGCCGCGACCCTGTTCACGCTGTTCGTGGTGCCGGTGGCCTACTCAACGCTGGCGCGGGGCACGAACTCACCGGGCGCTGTTGCCCAGCGGCTCGCGGACGAGGAGCAGAAGCCGCCATCGGCGGGGTTGCCAAGCGCGCATTGAGGTTGAGGATGCGCGGGTTCCGGGCCTGGCGACGGGGCACCCGCGCTAGCAACCGCATCGGTTACTTGATCTTGCCTTCCTTGTACATCACATGCTGGCGCACGACGGGATCGAACTTCTTGATCTCCATCTTGCCCGGCTGATTGCGCTTGTTCTTGGTGGTGGTATAGAAATGCCCGGTTCCAGCGCTGGAGTTCAGGCGAATCTTCTCGCGTGCGGCCTTGGCCATGGTTGCTCGCTCCTAACAGTTGATTCGGTGACGGCGACGGCTCAGACGCGCTCGCCGCGCTGGCGCATGTCCGAGAGCACGGAGTCGATACCGAGCTTGTCGATGATGCGCATGCCTTTGGTCGAGATGCGTAGGCGAATCCAACGGTTTTCGCTCTCGACCCAGAAGCGATGGTAGTGCAGGTTCGGCAGGAACCGACGCTTGGTCTTGTTGTGGGCGTGAGAAACGTTATTACCGGTCAGCGGCCGTTTGCCGGTGACCTGACAGATCTTGGACATGATGCAGGGCTCCGATGCAGATGATCTCTGCGGCGATGGGGCGGTCGAGTCCTTGAGCCTCGAGCCGACCGCTGCCGCGACGTGCGCCGCCGACGTGGGACGAAGACAGGTCACGACGAACGCAAAAGACTAAGCCGACAAACGCTAATGGAAAATGCGGCGAGCGTCAACTGCTGGATTGCTCAGCCCAGCCACGGCTCATCTCTCGGCGCCTAAAGCAGGCCGCGCTCGGCGAACGAGGTGCCGTCGTCCTCGCCGACGATGATGTGATCGAGCACGCGCACATCGATCGCATCGAGCGTATTCTGCAAGCGCTTGGTGATGTGCAAGTCGGCTTGGCTGGGCTCGGCGACGCCACTCGGGTGATTATGCGCGAAGATCACCGCCGCCGCGTTCCAGCGCAGGGCCTCCTTGAGCACCTCGCGCGGATGCACGCTGGCGCCATCGATGGTGCCGCGGAACAGCTCCTGATATTCGATGACCCGGTGGCGGTTATCGAGGAAGAGGCAGGCGAAGACCTCGTGCGAGAGACCGCGCAGGCGCAGTTTGAGATAATCACGCGTCGCCTCGGGGCTGGTCAGCACATCGCGACCGGTGATCTCCTCGCGCAGATAGCGGCGGTTGATCTCCATCACGGCCTGCAGTTGCACGAACTTCGCATTGCCCAGTCCTTTGGCCTCGCAGAACTCGCGCTGGTTTGCGGCCAGCAGGCGGGCCAGGCCGCCGAAGGTGGCGATCAGGTCGCGTGCCAGGTCGATGGCGCTCTTGCCGGCCACGCCAGTGCGCAGGAAGATCGCCAGCAGCTCGGCGTCGGTGAGCGATTGGGCGCCGCGCTTGAGCAGCTTCTCGCGCGGGCGTTCATCCTCGGGCATGTCGGTGATCTTGGTCATGGATTGTCCTCGCGAAGGCTGGATGGCGATCTGCAATCGAGTACGGTGAGCACGACGAGCTGATATGGATGCGAGATTACGAGACTTGAGCGGCCGATCCAACTCGATCTTGTTTTCGTGGGGGCGTCCTCGTAGGCACGCCTCGATCTCGTTGGGGCCTTGGAGCGCATGTGATTGCACAGCAGGCGTTGCGCGATCGGGTATGATTCCCCGATGTCTTGTTCCGCATCAGCCCTTTCTAAGTCAAAGCCATCGACGCTACCGCCAGCGTCCGCGCCCAGCGCGCCGGAATCGCCAGCACGTCCACCGTTACGGGTACTGCTCGGCATCAGCGGTGGGATCGCCGCCTATAAAAGCGCGGAGCTGGTGCGGCGTCTGATCGCGCGCGATGCCGAGGTGCGGGTGGTGATGACGCGCGCGGCGCAGGCCTTTATCACGCCGTTGACCCTGCAAGCGCTCAGTGGCTACCCAGTGCGCACGGATCTGCTGAGCCCAGAGGCCGAGGCGGGGATGGATCATATCGCCTTGGCGCGTTGGGCCGATCGGGTGCTGATCGCGCCGGCGACCGCCGATCTGATCGCGCGCCTGGCCTGCGGGCTGGCCGATGATCTGCTGACCACGCTGGTGCTGGCGACCGAGGCGCCGGTGGCGATCGCGCCGGCGATGAACCATCAGATGTGGGCGCATCCGGCAACCCAGGAGAACGCGGAACGCTTGGCCGCGCGCGGCCTGCGCATCATCGGCCCCGCCGTTGGCGAGCAGGCCTGTGGTGAGCAGGGGGCAGGGCGGATGGAGGAACCGGCCGCGATCGCAGAGGCGATTTTAGGAGCCCAGGATGTGACCCAGGGTGCGGCCCAAGCGGCGCCGCAACAGGATGATGCCTTGTCTAGCGCGGCTGGCGCGGCTAAAGATGAGCGGATGATGCGCGATTCGGCTGAGGTCGGCTCTGACGCGCGCACTGATCTCGCCGGTCGGCGGGTGCTGATGACGGTCGGCCCGACGCGCGAGGCGATCGACCCGGTGCGCTTCATCGGCAACCGCAGCTCCGGCAAGATGGGCTATGCGCTCGCCGAGGCGCTGCGCGCCTGCGGTGCGCGGGTGACACTGATCGCGGGGCCGACCAGCGTGTCGGCACCGGTCGGGATCGCGCGGGTGGATGTCGAGTCGGCGCTGGAGATGGAGGCGGCGGTGATGGCGCGCGCCGCCGACTGCGATCTGTTCGTCGCCACCGCCGCAGTGGCCGACTATCGACCCGTCTGCGCCGCTGACAGCAAGCTCAAGAAGTCGGCCGACGAGATGACCCTGCGGCTGGTGCGCAATCCCGATATCCTAGCCCGCGTCGCGGCCCTGCCGACGCCGCCGTTCACGGTCGGTTTCGCCGCCGAGACCGAGGACCCCGAAGGCTATGCGCGCGGCAAGCTCGCGGCCAAGCGCCTGTCGCTGATTGCGGCCAATCGGGTGGGGGCCGGAACGGGCGGATTCGAGTCCGATGAAAACGCGCTGCTCTGCCTGTGGCCCGACGGCGGTCGGCATGAACTCCCACTGATGTCGAAACCGGCGCTGGCCAAGGCACTGGCGGATCTGATCGCCGAACGCTATGCCAAACGTGATGCCACACCGCCTGCAGGTTAAGATCCTGGATGAGCGGCTCGGGAGCGATTTCCCGCTGCCGGCCTATGCGACCACGGGCTCGGCGGGGCTGGATCTGCGCGCGATGTTAGCGGCACCGCTCGCGCTGGCCGCCGGTGCCGTCGAG
>PWTO01000079.1 GCA_003562815.1 Chromatiaceae bacterium
GTCCGAGGGGCCGGGATCGGAATGCCCGGCGACCAGGTCGTGCCGGCTCCCAGTCAGGATCTTCGCCGAGTGCCGGCGCTGAACGGTCGGGCCAGCATCCAGGTGGTGGCCGGCGGTCACCCGCTTAATCGACAGGATGGGCTGCTGTTGTCGCAGCTGGTGTCGAAACCCGCCACGACCGCCGCAACCGGGTCAAAGTAATGTGCGGCACCGTACCGACTCCAGCGGGCGCAGGGTCCAAGCTATGCCTATCACGGCTTATCACGACTTGGAGTCCGCACCCATGCTCGGCCACTACTGGGGCTACCGCCGCTTCGCCCCCAATGATGCCTCCAGAAACATCGTGCCCTGGGGCATCCTGATCGGTGGCGAGGAGCTGCACAACAACCACCATGCCTACGCCACCTCGGCCAAGCTCTCCAATCAGTGGTGGGAGATCGATATCGGCTGGCTGTATATCCGCCTCCTCGCGGCAGTGGGACTGGCCAAGGTCCGGCAGGGGGCGCCGAAGATACGCGTCGATCCGACCAAGCGGCACTGCGACGCCAGCACCTTACAGGCCATCGTCACACATCGCTATGCGGTACTGGCCCGGTTTGCTGGCAGCCTGAAGCCGATGATCAGGCAAGAGGTGCGCCAAAGACAGCTTGGCGCAGCCCTCGGGCTCGGCGAGACGAGGACGCTGCAAGCCGTCCAGAGCGGGCTGCAGCGGGGCGCGGAGAATCTGCCCGAGACCGAGCGCGTCATCCTGGAACGGGCGCTCGCGGCTAGTCCGCTGCTGCGCATCTTCTTCGCGCTGCGCGAGGAGTTGGTCGCCCTATGGGACTGCTCCAGCACCTCGCGCGAGCAGCTCGTCGAACAGTTGGAACGCTGGCTCCAGCACGCCGAGACGAGCGGCGTCAGCGCGCTGCAGCAGTTCTCCAAACGGCTCTGTGGCTACGGTTGATCTGTCAGGCTGTATTAGCCAGGCCTGCGGTTTCGGCGATGGTCTGGCGGCCAAGGCTGTGCCGGCGCCGCCGCGATTCCCAAGGTGGATTAGCGGGATGGTCTAGACGGCGAACCGCCTTTGGCGTTGTCCAGCAAGGGCTTGGGTTCGTGCTTGGTCTTTTTCGCGCTGCGCTTCTCTTTCAGCGTCAGGCCGGGTTTCTTCTTCTCTTCTTTGTTGCTTTGTCGTTCTTTGGTCATGGGATGAGTGCCGGATACTGTGGAGTTGCTGGGGGATCGGTGCCGATGGCCACCGCCGGGTTCGAGAACCTGATCGGTGGCCGGCTCGGTTATTTGCTCGCGGGTGCGACGTCCTTGTTGGAGCTGAAATTAAAGAACGTGTAGACCGGGCAGAACCGTAAATAGGCGGTGCCGAGCAGCACCGCGCCAATCAGCCCGGCGATCCAGCTGCTGCCGACAAAGGCGCCGATCATCAAGATGGTGCCAAGAGCCGCGCGGATCAGGCGGTCAAGGTGACCCATGTTGTGGTTGTTGATATCAAAATGCATGATGAATGCTCCAGTGGTTTGATGATTGTCCTGGCCCGCAAGCCGGATCGGCCCAGGGCAGAGGTGGTTACGACTGCAACCGCTGCTTGCTGACCGCTACATGTCCTCTTTGACGTCTCGCGCCGCACCGCTAAGGGCATCGCCGCCGCTCTGGATATCCTGGCCCGCGCCTTCCATGGTGTTGCAAGCGGACAGTCCACTGATCGTGATGAGCAGCATCAGCATCAGGGCCAGCATCAGGAGCTTGGTCATCGTTCTCGCCTCTTGTGGTGGCTGGCGCTGGGCGTTTTGCCCGCTTGAGTCTCCCTGGAGCCGTGCGTTGAACTCGCCGGTGTTGGTGCGTTGTAACTGTTTCATGCTTGATTCCTGTGTGAGCGCTACGTCATGGCATTTGCCTAGTCGTCACGACTCTATGCCGATCGGTCTAGCCCTGACTGTGCGCTAGCGAACTTAGCCGCTGTCCAGTCGTTCCAAACCGGACCCGCGCACAGGTGTGGCCAGTTGCGGCATACTCAGCAAAAAACACAACCCGCAGCCACCGTCTCGCCACCTGAGGATGCCCAATGGACGTCGAGCTGATCGAAATCCAAGAGTTTCTCGCCAATCATCCCCCGTTCGAGCAGCTGCCCGAGGCGGTGCTCGAACAGCTTCCACGCCAGTTCGTCGTGCGCTACCTGCGGCGTGGCTCCGCCTTCCCGCCGCCCGACGACCAAGCCGCGCACCTCTACCTCTTGCGCCGCGGCGCCATCGAGCTGCGCGACGAGCAGGATGAACTCGTCGGTAAGCTCGCCGAGGGTGAACTCTTCGGCGATGTCTGCCTCAGCGATGAGGTCGAGCGCGCGCTGCGCGGCGAAACGCTCGAGGACACCCTGCTGTATTCGCTGACCTGCGCGCAGTTCGAGCGCTTGCGCGCGGAGCACCCCGCGTTCGCCGAGTACTTTGCTGACCCGACCACCAAACGCCTGCGCAAGGCGCTCGATGCCTTGACCGAACCCGCCGCCGCGACTGGCGGACTGATGACGGTGACGACCCGGGATCTGCTGCGCCGCAAGCCGGTCATGGCCAGCCCCAGCCTCAGCATCCGCGAGGCCGCCGGCATCATGTCCGCCGAGCGCGCCTCGGCGCTGTTGTTGATGGAGGGAGAGCAGCTTGCCGGCATCATCACCGATCGCGATCTGCGCAACCGCTGCGTCGCCACTGGCCTGTCCACCGAGCAGCCGGTGCGCGAGATCATGACCGCCGCGATCTCCACCGTCGATGCCGATGCACTCGGTTTCGAGGCCCTGCTGCAGATGACCCGGCTCAATGTCCATCATCTGCCGGTCGTCGATGGCAAGCAGCTGCTCGGCATGCTCTCGACGAGCGACTTCACGCGCTTCCAAAGCACCAGTGGCGTTTACCTCGTCGGCGATATCCACAAGGCCGAATCGCAGCACGCGCTTGAGGCGATCAGCGCCAAGGTGCCGGAGCTACAGGTGCAATTGATCAGCAGCGGCGCCACCGGCGGGCATGTCGGGCAGGCCGTGAGCGCGGTCACCGATGCCATCGCCAAGCGCCTGCTCGAACTCGCCGAGGCCGAGCTTGGCCCGCCGCCGGTGCCCTATGCCTGGCTGGTCGGCGGCTCGCAGGCGCGCCGCGAGCAATCCTCGCACTCCGACCAGGACAACGCCCTACTCATTGCCGACAGCATGAGCAAGGACGACGATCGCTACTTTCGCCAGCTCGCCGAGCGGGTCAACGACGGGCTCAACGCCTGTGGCTATATCTACTGCCCCGGCGATGTGATGGCGAAGACCGCGCAATGGCGCCAGCCACTGGCCGTCTGGCAACGCTACTTCGAACAGTGGATCAAACGCCCCGACCCCAAGGCACTGATGCTCGCCAGCGTCTTCTTCGACCTGCGTGCGCTGCATGATCCGGCCGGACTATTCGATGGGCTGCACGAGCAGGTGCTCGAACTCTCGCGCAACAACCGCATCTTCATCGCTCACATGGCCGCGAATGCCCTCAAGCACAGACCGCCGTTGGGCTTCTTTCGCAACTTCGTGCTCATCCACGGCGGCGACCACGACCGCACCTTCGATCTCAAGCATCGCGGCACCGTGCCGATCATCGACCTGGCCCGCGTCTACTCGCTCTCCAGCGGGCTGGCGTCGATCAACACCGTCGAGCGGCTCGAGGCCGCCGCCGAGACCGCCGCGCTCACCCATGACGGCGGCGCCAACCTGATCGATGCCTTCGAGTTGATCAATACCCTGCGCATTCGCCATCAGGCGAGCCAACTGCGCAACGGCGAGAAGGCGAACAATTTCCTCGCCCCAGAACAGCTCTCACCGCTGGAGCGCGGCCACCTGAAGGACGCCTTCTTGCTGATCGATCGCATGCAGGAGACGCTCGGGCAACGCTATCAGGCCGGACGCTTCGGCTGAGGTTGACGTTGGGCTGTTGCCGGGATTGCTGAAGTCGCATGCGCTCACCATCGGATGGACGCCGCCGCCAATGTTTGCGGCGGATCGAGGCGGGGCCCTTGCGCGAGTACCTTGGGCGTCCCTTTCCGTCGAAGTCGCTGGACTATCGCTGCGTCGATTATGTCGCCCTTGACCTCGAGACCACCGGTCTCGATGCCAAGCAAGACCAGATCCTGAGCGTCGGCTGGGTGCTGGTGCGGGGCCAGCGCATCGATCTCGCCAGCGCCCGCCATCGCCTGCTGCGCTGCGAGGGCGCGATTCCGGCAGAGACGGCCGTGATCCACCAAATCACCGACGACGAGGCCGCCACCGGGCTACGCACGAGCCGCGTCCTGCGCGAACTGCTCGGCGTGCTCGCCGGGCGGGTGCTGATCGCCCATCACGCCAGGATTGAACTGAGCTTCCTCGACGCCGCCTGTCGCGCGCTCTACGGGAGCGGCCTGCTGGTGCGCAGCGTCGATACCGAGGTCTTGGCGCGGCGCACCTTCGAGCGCCGCAACATCCCCTTCCGGCCCTCGGAGCTGCGTCTGCATTCACTCTGCGAGCGCTACAACCTGCCGCGCTACCGCGCTCACAATGCCTTCTACGACGCCTTGGCGGCTGCCGAGCTGTTCCTCGCCCAGGTCGCCTATCGCGACAATGGCGCAGGCTTTCCCCTCGGCGATCTACTCTAGCAAGTGCGCGGCATCGAGGATCGGGATCACCCGTGTTCGCGTGCCGTCCTGCTCGCACACCAAGGCGCGTAGCGCCGGATGATGCGCGCTCGCGGCCAACAGCGGCGGCAGCGGATGCAGGGCGGAGGCCGCAAAGCAGCGCGTGCGCACCGGCTCTTGGACTCGGAAGGCGCGGCTCGCGAGCGCACTGCCGA
>PWTO01000201.1 GCA_003562815.1 Chromatiaceae bacterium
CGCCCGCCGAGTTGTTCTTCGACTGCGGCGAGCGTGGCCTCGATCGAGGCCGGCTGCGTCACATCCAAACATAAGCCAATCCCAGTGCTGGGCGCATCGGCAAAGCGCTCGGCGATACGAGACGCGCCACTATCGGTGGTCGCGGTACCGGCAACCTTGGCCCCGAGTCGCGACAGTTCTGCGGCGATGGCCGCGCCGATACCACGGCTGGCACCGGTGACCAGGGCGATTTCTCCGTCGAGCATGGAATCAGGCATGAGCGCTCGCCTCGAGTGCATGTGATAAACCGTCTGGATCGAACACGGGCAGCGTCGTCAGACGTTTGTCGATACGTTTATTCAGACCGGTCAGCACCTTGCCTGGGCCGGCCTCGATGGCCAATTGAACACCGCGCGCGGCCACCGCTTGCAAGGTCTCGACCCAACGCACCGGACTGAACAGTTGTTGCGCTAAAAGCCTGCGGATCTGCTCGGGCGACTCGGCCGTCTCCACAGTCACATTATGGATCACCGGGATCGACGGCAGGTGAAGCTCGGTTTGCTCCAGCCGCGCGGCAAGGTCCGCAGCGGCATCCTGCATCAGCGCGCAATGCGAAGGCACGCTCACCGGCAGCAAGACGGCACGTTTCGCGCCAGCGGCCTTGGAGGCCTCGATCGCTCGCTGTACCGCCTCACGCTCTCCCGCAATCGCCACCTGCCCGGGCGCGTTAAAGTTGACCGGCTCGAGCACCTGCTCCTGGGCCTGGGTCCGACAGAGTTCGACGACCGCCTCGTCATCCAGGCCCAACAGGGCGGCCATCGCGCCCGTCCCATCCGGAACTGCGGCTTGCATCAAACGCGCTCGCTCGGTCACCAGGCGCAGCGCATCCTCGAAGGTCAGCGCACCCGCGCAAGTCAGCGCACTGTACTCGCCAAGACTGTGCCCGGCCATGACCGAGGGCATTGCACCGCCCTGCTCGCGCCAGACGCGCCAGACCGCGACCCCTGCGGCCAGCATCACCGGTTGCGTGTTCGTGGTCTGATCCAGGGCCTCCTTGGGGCCCGCTTGCGCGAGCTGCCAGAGATCGCGCCCCAAGACCTGAGAGGCTTCATCGAAGGTCGCTTGGACTTGCGGATGGGCGAGCGCGAGTTCGGCCAGCAGGCCGAGCGCTTGCGAGCCCTGTCCGGGAAAAAAGAAAGCAGGATGCATGCTGATCGCTCGCTCCAATGGTCAGTAGCGCAGTAACGCCGAGCCCCAGGTAAAGCCACCGCCAAACGCCTCCATCAGCACCGTCTGCCCGCGCTGGATGCGCCCGTCGCGGACCGCCTGATCGAACGCAAGCGGAATCGAGGCCGCCGAGGTGTTGCCGTGGTCGGCGACCGTGACCACCACCTGCTCCATCGGCAGATCAAGCTTGCGGGCGGTCGCCTTGATGATGCGCAGATTGGCCTGATGCGGTACCAACCAGTCGATATCGGCGCGCGTCATATTGTTTGCCGCCAGGGTGTCGTCGACGATTGCCCCCAGGGTGGTGACGGCCACGCGGAACACCTCGTTGCCCTTCATCTGAATATACGGCGAGCCGTTGCCGCCATTGCCGATGCCGGCCGGAACCTGCAACAGCTCCCGATAGGCGCCATCGGCATGCAGGTGCGTCGAGATGATCCCCGGCTCATCGGCGGCACCGATGACCACCGCGCCGGCGCCATCGCCGAAGAGCACGCAGGTTCCGCGATCGGTCCAGTCGAGGATACGGGATAGGGTTTCGGCACCAACGACCAGGGCACGCTTGGCGCTGCCGGTGGCAATGAACTTCTCGGCCACGGCCAAGGCGTAGACAAAGCCGGTGCAGACAGCCTGCACATCGAACGCGGGACAGCCATGGCTGTCCAGGCGCTCTTGCAGCAGGCAGGCGCTACTCGGAAAGGTTTGATCCGGGGTGGTCGTCGCCACCACGATCAGATCCAGCTCCGAGGCTGCGATCCCGGCGGATTCGAGGGCGGCGCGTGCCGCGCGCTCCGCCAGATCGACACAGGTCTCATCGTCGGCGACGATGTGGCGTTGGCAAATGCCGGTACGCTCGCGAATCCAATGATCGGAGGTATCGACCAACCGCTCTAGCTCCTGGTTGGTCATGACCTTAGCGGGCAAGGCACCACCGGTGCCGAGGATGCGCGTATAGCAGCGGCTCACGCCGGCACCCGCGCGGAGGCTTGCAAGGAGAGCGCGCGCGCCTCGCCCAAGTGCGCCTCGACCTCGCGCTCGATGCGCGCGATGACCCGCGAGCGAACCTCCTGATCGGCAATGCGCAACGCATGCTCGAACGCCAGCTCGTCAGCGCCGCCATGGCTCTTGATCACGATCCCGCGCAATCCAAGCAGACTGGCCCCATTGTAACGGCGCGGATCGACATCATCGCGAAATCCGCGCAGCACGGGCAATGCCACCAAGCCGGACAGACGGCTCAGGAGGTTGCGCCCGAAACGGCGCTTCAGCATCTGGGCGATGAGCGTGGCCACGCCTTCGCTTGCCTTCAATGCGACATTGCCGACGAAGCCATCCGAGACGACGACATCGACATCGCCGAGATAGATATCGTCACCCTCGACATAGCCGACATAGTTCAGCGAACTCGCGGCCAGCAGCTCATGCGCGGCGCGCACTTGATCATTGCCCTTGATCTCTTCTTCGCCGATATTGAGCAGCCCAACGCGCGGCATCGGCAGGCCCTGCACGGCGCGCACGAGTTCGCTGCCCATCACGGCAAACTGGAACAGGTGCTCGGCGGTGCAATCGACGTTGGCACCCAGATCGAGCATGTGCGTCTGACCCTTGAGCGCCGGAATCGCGGTGATGATCGCGGGCCGGTCGATATGCGGCAGGGTCTTGAGCACGAAGCGCGCGGTTGCCATCAGCGCACCGGTATTGCCGGCACTGACGCAGGCATCGGCCTCGCCCTGCTTGACCAGGTCGATCGCGACCCGCATCGATGAATCTTTTTTGCCGCGCAACGCCTTCGAGGGCAGCTCGTTCATCGCCACCTCTTGCGAGGCATGGCGCACAAGTACGCGCTCGTCGCCCTCGGCCGAGCGCGGCAGATGCTCGGCGATCGCCTCTTCGCGGCCCACCAGGATCAAGCGACAATCCTGACGTTCGCCGAGAAAGCGCAGCGCCGATGGCACCACCACCTCGGGACCATGATCGCCACCCATGGCATCCAACGCAAAGGTCTGTGGAACAGCCAAATCGGTGTCTCCTGAGGGGATAGAGCTTGCAACCGCAGTGGAGGCGCGAATGACGATCGCGACGCGCCCGTTTGTCTGGCCTAGCGGGCCAGCACGAACGCGTCAGGCACGTGGACGGACGACCTCAATCGTCCTTGTCGATCACCTTGCGACCACGGTAGAAGCCGTCAGGGGTCACATGATGACGACGGTGGATCTCGCCGGTCGTGCCATCCTCGGAGAGGGTTGGACGCGATAGCGCGTCATGGGAACGGCGCATGCCGCGCTTCGAGGGGGTCTTGCGATTTTGTTGAACGGCCATTTCGATCTCCGCGTGGGTCGCGATTAGTCCTGATTGTCAGTGTCGTCTCGTTGTGTTTTCAGCACCGCTAAGGTTGCAAACGGATGCCGAGGGCGATCCGCGCCCCGTTCTCGATCCGCACCCAGCGCCGGCCCTGCGCCCTCGTCGCCAACTAAGGGGGCAACCGTGCTTGGCAGCGGCGGTGGCTCGCACGCGCCCTCCGGGTGTCGAGGGATCGCTGGAACGGCCAAGATCAGCTCGTCTTCGATCAGATCGGACGCACGCATCAGCCGATCCTCGAGCAGCAGCGGCTCGTACTGCGCTGGCAGCGCCTTGGCCTCATCGATCCCTTCGGCCAGGGCGAGATTGACCACTGTCTCGACAACAAGGTCGTAGCGCTCGAAACACCGCTGACAGCACACTGGCAGCTCTGCGGCGACCTGGCCGCGCACGATCGAGTGTCCATCGACGTCGCGCCCGAACTCAAACCGATAATGCACGGCATGGGAGGCGTTTGAACTGATTGGCGCTGTCGATTCCTCGCCCCGCCAGAGCAGCTTGGACAATCGAGGCAGGCGCGCTAGCGCCATCTCGCCTTCGAACACCGAGCGCTGCGCAACCGCTTTTCGGGGGTCGAGAAGATCTGGAAAAGAGACCGACATAAGCCCTTAAATATAGAACGCGGAGTCGAGTGCTGTCAATATCAGCCTCCCGCTAAGGCGAGCAGGACACCGGCGGCCACGGCCGAACCGAGGACGCCGGCCACATTCGGCCCCATCGCGTGCATGAGCAAGAAGTTGTGCGGGTTGCTATCGAGACCGACCCGATTGACCACGCGCGCAGCCATGGGCACCGCCGAGACGCCAGCCGCGCCAATCAAAGGGTTCACCTTGCCGCCGGTTGCCCGGTACATGATCTTGCCCATCAATAACCCGGCCGCAGTACCGAGCGCGAACGCCAGCATCCCCAGCAGCAAAATACCCAAGGTCTCGACGGCCAGGAAGGTGTCTGCCGAGAGCCGAGAGCCGACCGCGAGCCCGAGCATGATGGTGACCACGTTGATGATTTCGTTCTGCGCCGCCCGGCTCAGGCGCTCCACCACGCCACTCTCGCGCAGCAGATTGCCGAACATCAGCATGCCGATCAGCGGCGCCGCCGAAGGCAGGAGAAGGCCGCAGAGGATCATCACCACGAACGGGAAGAAGATGCGCTCAAGGCGCGAGACCGGGCGCAACTGCTCCATCACCACGGCGCGCTCCTTCTTGGTGGTGAACAAGCGCATGATCGGCGGCTGGATGATCGGCACCAAGGCCATGTACGAATAGGCCGCAACCGCAATCGCCCCGAGCAGATCGGGCGCCAGCCGCGAGGCCAAAAAGATCGCCGTCGGCCCGTCGGCCCCGCCGATGATCGCGATCGCCGAGGCATCCTGCAGCGTGAAGTCGAACCCGGGCAACGCATTCAACGCCACCGCGCCGATCAGGGTGGCGAAGATCCCGAACTGCGCCGCCGCACCGAGCAGCAGGGTCGAGGGCCGCGCGATCAAGGCGCCGAAATCGGTCAGCGCGCCGACGCCCATGAAGATCAGGAGCGGAAAGATGCCGGTCTCGACCCCGACACTGTAGATCATCCCGAAAAGACCCTCGGGTCCGCCGATACCGGCCACCGGGATATTGGAGAGCACGGCGCCAAAACCGATCGGCACCAGCAGCAAGGGCTCGAACTTCTTGGCGATCGCCAGGTAGATCAGCCCGCAGCCGATCGTGACCATGAGCGCCTGCTGCCACAGGAGGTTGGCAACGCCGGTCGACTCCCACAGTGTGAGCAATGCATCCATCGACTCAGCCCAAGGCGAGCAACGGCGCGCCGAGCGCCACCGCGTCACCCTCCTTGACCCGGATATCGCCAACCCTGCCCGCCGAGGGCGCGCGCACTTCGGTTTCCATCTTCATCGCCTCGAGCACCAGCAGCACATCGCCCGATTCGACGGCCTGATCCGCGCGCACCTCGACGCGCACGATGGTCCCGGCCATCGGCGCGGTGACCACTCGCCCCTCGGCGATGGTCGAGACCTCAGCGGCGGTCTCGGTGGAGCGCACGCGTTCGACCGCTCCCTGTGGCGACACCGTGACATCGTAGCCCTTGCCATTGACTTCGACGTGATAACACTCGGGCTCGGTGCTCAACGTCGGCGCGCCAGCCGGAGCCGCAGGCGGGACGACAGCAGCAGACGCGGCGGCAGGGTCCGGCGTGAGCGCCGAAGACGCCTCATCGAGGGTCCAGGGCGGCGGCTCGAAGGCCGAGGCATCGCCGCGATGTTCGAGAAACTTCAGCCCCACCTGCGGGAACATGGCGTAGATCAGTACGTCATCGACCGAGGCTTTGGCAAGCTTGATGCCGCGCTCCTTGGCGATCCCATCAAGCTCCTTGGCCAAGCGCTTCATCTCCGGTGCCAGATCGTCGGCCGGCCGGCCGCTCATCGGTGCTTCCCCGTCCTTGAGCACCCGCGCCTGCAGCTCGGCATTGACCGGCGCTGGCGTGGCGCCATAGGCGCCGCGCAGCACGCCGGCGGTCTCGTTGGTGATGCTCTTGTAGCGCTCGCCTATGAGCACGTTGAGCACGGCCTGACTGCCAACGATCTGGGAGGTCGGCGTCACCAGCGGGATAAAGCCCAGATCCTCGCGCACACGGGGGATCTCGGCGAGCACCTCGTCCATGCGCTCGGCGGCGCCCTGCTCGCGCAACTGATTCTCCATGTTGGTGAGCATGCCACCCGGCACTTGGGCGACCAGAATGCGCGAGTCGACCCCCTTGAGCGAGCCCTCGAAGCGCGCGTACTTCTTGCGCACCTCGCGGAAATAGGCCGCGATCTCTTCGAGCAGCAACAGGTCGAGGCCGGTGTCGCGCGGCGTGCCATCGAGGATCGCGACCAGCGACTCGGACGGCGAATGGCCGTAGGTCATGCTCATCGACGAGATCGCGGCATCGACCATATCGATGCCGGCCTCGGCGGCCTTGATGTAGGTCGCGGTACTCATACCGGTGGTGGCATGGCAATGCAGCGCAATCGGCACCGCGCAGTGTTCCTTGAGGCGGGTGACCAACTCCTCGCAGACATAGGGCCGCAGCAGCCCGGCCATGTCCTTGATGCAGATCGAATGGCAGCCGAAGTCCTCGAGCCGCTTGCCCATCTCGACCCAATAATCGACATCGTGCACCGGGCTCACGGTGTAGGACATGGTGCCTTGGGCATGGGCATCGGTCTCGAGTGCGGCTCGGACGGCCTGCTCCAGATTGCGCAGATCGTTCATCGCATCGAAGATGCGAAACACATCAACGCCGTTCTTGGCCGCACGCTCGACGAATGTCGTCACCACATCGTCGGCATAGTGCCGATAGCCGAGCAGATTTTGGCCGCGCAACAGCATCTGCTGACGCGTGTTTGGCATCGCCGCCTTCAAGGCGCGCAGGCGCTCCCAAGGGTCCTCGCCGAGATAGCGGATGCAGGCATCGAAGGTCGCCCCACCCCAGGTCTCCAGCGACCAGTAGCCGACCTGGTCGAGCTTGGGCGCGATCGGTAGCATATCCTCGAGCCGCATTCGCGTTGCCAGCAAAGATTGGTGGGCATCGCGCAGCACGACTTCAGTGATGCCGAGAGGTCTCGGTTCGCTCATGGGGCTATGTTCCAAGTTGGGTTTTCTGTTGATTGACGGTCACGACCAGGCTGGATGCCGGCGTCATTGCCGCCACCGCGCTCGATAGCGCGCCAGGGCGGCCGCGATCACCGCAATCAGCTCCGCATCCGCCGCTGGCCCAGTCACCGGCGGCGCCATCGGCGTCGCTGCGAGCATGTCGGCATCCGCTGGGGACAATCGACGCGCTAACCAGGACATGCTCCGGAGTAATAACACCAGCAACAGCAGGAAACTGAAGACAGTCCCCATGCCGATCGCCATCAAGATTAGAGCCTCTCTGATCAGGTCGGTATCGAACATCAATACAACTCCGCTAGAGATACGACAGGGCAGCCGGCAACCGAGCTGGAAAACTCGGCCTCAGGCGCCAAGGATGCCGCGCTCAATCGTCGAAGGGATCGCGGATCATCAGGGTTTGGGTCCGATCTGGCCCGGTCGACACGAGATCGATGGGCACACCACCCAGCTCGACCAAGGTTTCCAGATAGGCCTGCGCCGCCTTCGGCAAGGCGTCGATCGACGCGGCGCCGACCGTCGAGGTCTGCCAACCAGGCAGCTCGATGTAGCGCGGTGTGCAGCGTTCAAGCTCGTCGGCGGTGATGGGGGGCGCTTCCAACTCACGGCCGTCAAGCTCGTAGGCGACGCAGATCCGTAACCGCTCCATGCCGTCGAGCACATCGAGCTTGGTGATGCAGAGCCCGGAGACGCTGTTGACGATAAAAGCCCGCCGCAGCGCCACCATGTCGAGCCAACCGCAGCGGCGCTTGCGCCCGGTGGTGGCCCCAAACTCGTGCCCGCGCGCACCGAGCTGTTCGCCGTCGGCATCGTCCAGCTCGGTCGGGAAGGGACCACTGCCGACACGGGTGGTGTACGCCTTGACGATCCCGAGCACATAGTCCAGGTCAAGCGGGCCGACCCCGCTACCGCTAGCCGCGCCGCCGGCGGTGGTGGTCGATGAGGTCACATAGGGATAGGTGCCATGATCGATATCCAGCAGCGACCCTTGGGCGCCCTCGAACAGGATGTTTGCCCCCTCGGCGCGCCGGCGCGCCAGCTCGCCGCTGACATCGGTCATCAGCGGCAGGAGTTGCTCGCGCTGTGTCATGACCTCGTCCAGACTGCGCTGGAAATCGATCGGCTCGGCCGCGAATTGCTGCTGCAGCACGAAATTATGCTGCTCCAGCACCTCGCGCAGGCGCTCCTCGAAGTGCGCACTATCGACGAGTTCACCGAGGCGGATGCCGCGGCGCGCGATTTTGTCTTCATAGGCTGGGCCGATGCCGCGCCCGGTGGTGCCGATGGCCTTCTTGCCGCGCGCCTTCTCGCGCGCGAGATCGAGCGCGATGTGATGCGGCAGGATCAGCGCGCAGGCGGGGCTGATACCGAGGCGCTCGCGCGCTGGGATCGCGCGTCGCTCAAGCATCGCAAGTTCGGCGAGCAACGCCTCGGGCGAGAGCACCACGCCATTGCCGATCAGGCAACGCACGCCTGGGTGCAGGATGCCCGAGGGAATCAGGTGCAGGATGGTCTGCTCGCCATCGATGACCAGCGTGTGGCCGGCATTATGGCCGCCCTGGAAGCGCACCACCGCATCGGCGCGTTCGGTCAACAGATCGACGACCTTGCCCTTGCCTTCGTCACCCCACTGGGTGCCGATCACGACAACGTTCTTACCCATGGATTTTCTCGTCTTCTCCTCGCAGGACCGCCTCAAGTCGCCGCGTCTGGCACCAACTGCCAGACACCATCGACCCGAGCCAGTCGCTCGCAACAATGGTATTCATGTGCGCTACCGCGCTGCCCGGGCAACTCATGGAGCACCTGGCGCCCTTGCGCGCGCAAGCGCTCCACCGCGCGCTGGAGGGCGGGATCGGGATCCCAGGGCACGAGCACGGCGCCCAAGCGGGCCTCATCATCCGCAGCCCGGGCCGAGAGTGCAATCAACCCCTTAAGATCGGAGCTGAAGCCAACCGCCGGCCGAGCCCGACCGAAGACCTGTCCGATGTCGTCATAGCGCCCACCGCGCGCGATCTCCAGTCCCCAGCCCGGCGCGAAGGCGGCGAAGACCACGCCGGTCTTGTAGGTGTAACCGCGCAGCTCGGCCAGATCGAAGTGCACCGGAAGCTCCGGCAGCCAATGCGAGAGTTCCTCGGCCACCGCCTTCAGCCGCTCGAGCGCCTTGAGCACCTGCGGATCAGCCGCGCGCAGGGCCGAGCTTGCGCGCCTCAGCGCGTCCTCGCCATTGAGTTCGACGAGCGACAGCAGCATGCCGCCGACCGGCCCGGCGACCCCGGTCTCGGCAATAATCGCCTCGATTTCGGTGCTGGCCTTGCGCTGCAGCGCATCGAACAAGCGCAGCTCATCGGTGCGCGTCAAGCCCGCCTGCTGGATCAGCCCGCGATAGATCCCCACATGACCGAGATCCAAGTGCGGCGCCGCGATGCCGGCTGTCTCCAAGGTGCGGACCAAGAGGCGGAGCACTTCGACATCGCTCGCAGGACCATCGTGGCCGTAGATCTCGGCACCGATCTGCAGCGGACTGCGGGTGCCGGCGAAGCCATCGCTGCGCGTGTGCAGGACCGTGCCCAGATAGCAGAGCCGCGTCGGGATCTCGCGGCGCAGATGATGGGCGTCGATGCGCGCGACCTGCGGGGTCATATCGGCGCGCACTCCGAGCATGCGCCCGCTCAACTGATCGGTCAGCTTGAAGGTCTGTAGGTCCAGATCGTGGCCGGTGCCGGTGAGCAGGCTCTCCAGGTAGTCGATGAATGGCGGGATGACCAGCTCATAACCCCAGCTTCGATAGAGGTCGAGCAGACAGCGTCTGAGACGTTCCAGCTCGGCCGCCCGAGCGGGCAGCACTTCTTCGATGCCAGTCGGCAACAGCCAACGCTCGTCGTTCATGAGGTGAGGCTCAGTTGACTAGGTAGAGGAGCGCGACGCCGCTGAGCATACTCAGGAGTCCCGACAGGCGCAGCTGGCGGGCATCCTGCGAAGCTATCTGCAACAACAGCCGGCGGAAACCATCGGGAGCGAGAAAGGGCAATAGCCCCTCGATGACGAGCATCAGGGACAACGCCAGTAGCAAGGCATGCCACATGGATCAACCGGCGCGGTAGCGAACGTCGTGAAAAAACAATCGCGCGATGATTGCAGAACCATTTTGACCTGTCCATGCGGCGGATCAGATCGGGTCGGATTGCGCGCCCGATGACGGGACAAACACAAGGCCCGGCAGCTGAGCGACCGGGCCTGTCGATTTCCCGTCGGGGGCGACTTAACGCCCGACTGTTCCGGGGAAGCTCACCGACTCGCTCAACGTGGCCGCAGCCCCTGGGTCTTGGGAGTTGAAGAAGCGGAAAAAATCCGAGACCGGCGACAGCACTAATGTGCTGTTTTTCTGGGCGAAGGTCCGACGATAGGCATCCAGACTCCGATAGAAGGCGTAGAAGTTCGGATTTTGCTCGTAGGCTGCGGCGTAGATCTCCGCCGCCCGTCCATCGCCGAGACCGCGGGTCTCTTCGGCCTCGCGGTAGGCATCGGCGACGATGACCGTGCGTTGGCGATCGGCATCGGCTTGAATGCGCTCGGCCGCCTCAGCGCCCTTGGCGCGCAGATCGCGGGCGACACGCTCGCGCTCGGCGCGCATGCGGTTATAGACCGACTCGCTGACTTCGGGAGGCAGATCGATCTTCTTCACGCGCACGTCGAGCACCTCGACGCCCAGCTCGGCGGCCTGAGTATCGCTCACCTTGGTCAGCGCCTTCATCAGCGCGATGCGATCTTCGGTGACCACCTCTTGGATGGTGCGCTTACCGAACTCATTACGCAGCGCGGTGTTGACACGCTCCGAGAGCAGGCGCTCGGCGCGCGCGCTGTCGCCACCGGTGGAACGGAAGAACTGGGCCGCATTGTTGATCCGCCACTTGGTATAGGAATCGACGATCACATCCTTCTTCTCGATCGTCAGAAACCGCTGTGGCCGCGCATCGAGGGTCTGGATACGCGCATCGAAGTGCATGACGTTGTTCAGCAACGGCACCTTCAGATGCAGGCCAGGATCATAGTCGCTCTTGACGATCTCACCGAGTCGCAGCTTGATCGCCGTCTCCCACTGCTGCACGGTGAAGATTGACGCAAAGATCATCAACGCCAGCAACGCGGCGGCGATTGGGAGCAGAATCTTCTTGGTGTCATCCATCAGCGCGAACTCCGAGCACGGGACACGTCACGCATCTGCGACGGCGTCGACCGCGAGCTATCTTGATTCGAATCGGTCCCACCGAGCACCGAGGTGCGCGGTGGCGAGAGCGTTGCCGGCTGTCCGCGCATGATCTGATCCAGCGGCAGATACATGAGACTATTGCCCTGCGGCACATCGATCAACACCATGTTGCTGCCCATCAGCACAGATTCGATCGTCTCCAGATAGAGACGTTCGCGCGTGACCTCCGGGGCTTTCTCGTACTGGGTACGAATCGCGTTGAAGCGCGAGGTTTCACCCTCGGCCGAGGCAATGACACGATCCCGATAAGCCCTGGCATCGGCAATCGCCCGCGCCGCCTCACCACGCGCCTGTGGCAGGATCTCGTTGGCGTACGCTTCGGCCTTGTTCTCTAGGCGCTCCTTGTCCTCGCGCGCCTTGATCGCATCGTCAAAGGCATCCTTGACCTGCTCGGGTGGCTTCGCCGGTTGCATGTTGACCGAGGTGACGATGAGCCCAGTCTTGTACTCGTCCATCAGGTTCTGTACGCCCTGCTGGATCATGTCGGCGATCTCGCCCCGGCCCTCGGTGAGGATGAAGTCCAGATTCGCGCCGCCGATGGTCTTGCGCACCACGGTTTCGGTCGCATCCCGCAGGGTCTTCATCGGCGCCTGATCCTGGAAGAGAAAGTTCGCGGCGTCTTGGATGCGCGACTGCACCGTGAATTCGACATCGACGATATTTTCATCGCGCGTCAACATCGCGGCCTTGTGACTGAATGAGGAGATTTCGTCCACATTGACGATCTCGACGCGTTCGACCGGCCAAGGCACATGCCAATGCGGACCCGGAGCGGTGGATCTGACATAGGCACCGAAACGCAACACGACACCACGCTCGGCCGGAGCCACGATGTAGATACCGGTCAGGAGCCACGCGATAAACAGGCCGGCACCGACGAGACCGATCAGCTTCAGGCTGAAATCGCGGGTGTTTGGCCCACCGCCGCCACCGCCGCCATTCGCTCCCTTGCTTCCGAACAGGCTGGTGACCCGATCCTGAAGCTTGCGCACGATCTCATCGAGATCAGGCGGCCCGCCCTGATTGCCAGGGCCGCCCTGGTTGTTACCCCAGGGATCCCGGTTGCCACCTCCCGGTTCATTCCAGGCCATACTTGCTCCGATTACACGTTGTTGTGTCGTGACGCCGACGGGGACACACCACACAAAAGGTGGCCCGTTGTTGCCAGCCGACGGTTGACGCCGCTGTTGAGAAAGAGAAAGTGCCGCTCCCTGATCGCTTATCAAGGACAGGCGCGCGATCGAAACCGAACATTGTACGTGGCCACAGCCCTGCCCGCCAACGCCGAGGACTCAGGGTTCAACCGCTGATGTGCCGGCGCCCATTAGCGACCGGTGACCTCATCCAAGACCGCATTCGGTCCTGCGCGTTCCGCTGCCGCCGCGCCTTGCTCGGGCTCAGGCTAGGGCGCGGGCTCGGGCTCGAACGCGGGCTCGAGCCGGCAGCGCCGCCAGCGCGCATCGCCTTGCAGCGAGCGCTCCAACTGCTGGCGCGACAGTTCGACATCCATGCGCCAGCCGCCCTGCTCGGTCCCGGCATCTTGCAAGACGCGGGCATGCTCGAACAACCAGGCGCGCAGCGCGCCGTCACTCGGTCCAAGCAGCAGCGCTTCGCGCACCAGCTCGCCACGCAAGCGCTCGCTCAGAGCCTGCAGCAGCAGTTCCACGCCCGCACCGGTCTGCGCCGACATCCAGACGCGCCAGACCTGCCCGTTGGCATCGCGATCCAAGCGCGGCGGCCGATCCGCGACCAAATCGATCTTGTTATAGACCAGCAATTGCGGACAGTCTTGCACGCCGATCTCGCTCAACACCGCATCGACATCGCGGATGCGGCGCTCGCGCTCTGGCGAAGCGGCATCGATGACGTGTAACAGAAGCGCCGCTTCACGCGTCTCCTGCAGCGTCGAGCGAAAGGCCGCGACCAGCTCATGCGGCAGGCCGTTGACGAATCCGACCGTGTCGGCCAGGACCGCCGCCGGGCCATCCGGGAGCGGCAGCCGGCGCAGCGTCGGATCCAGGGTCGCGAAGAGTTGATCGGCCTGAAACACGCCAGCCTCGGTCAGGCGATTGAACAGGGTCGATTTACCGGCGTTGGTGTAGCCCACCAATGACAGCGTCGGCACCTCGGCGCGATCGCGGGCGCGGCGGCCCTGTTCGCGCTGGGTCTCGACATGGCTGAGCCTGTCGTTGAGCAGTGCGATGCGCCGACCCAAGAGTCGGCGGTCGGTTTCGAGCTGGGTCTCACCGGGTCCGCGCAGCCCGATGCCACCCTTCTGCCGCTCCAGATGGGTCCAGCCGCGCACCAGCCGCGTTGAGAGATGTTTGAGCTGCGCCAGCTCGACCTGCAGCTTGCCGTCGGCCGAGCGCGCGCGCTGGGCGAAGATATCCAGGATCAACCCGCTGCGATCGACCACGCGACAGGCGAGCAGGCGCTCCAGATTACGCTCCTGAGCCGGGCTCAGCGCATGATCGAAGATCACCAGCTCGGCCGTCGTGGCCGCGACCAGCGCGCGCAGCTCCTCGGCCTTGCCCGAGCCGATGAACAGCCGTGGGTCGGGCGTCTCGCGGGAGCCGCCTAAGGTGCCGACGATCTCGGCCCCGGCCGCCTGGGCTAGGAGCCGAAACTCCTCGACCGCATCGGCCGCGACGCTCTGGCCCATCGCGATCTGAACCAGCACCGAGCGTTCACCCGCCTTGGGGCGCTCAAACATGAGATCCCCCAGAGGCAGGCAGCGTTAGGCCCGGCCGGTAGCGTGCAAGTTGGTGGCGTGCAAATTGCGGCCGTTGCTGTGTAAAAAGCGCGATCAGCCTTCGTCCTCCTCGAGCGCATCCTCTTGCGGCTGCGGCAGCTTGACGTTACGGGCCGGCACCACGGTCGAGATCGCGTGCTTGTAGATCATTTGGCTGACGTTGTTCTTCAGCAGCACGACGAATTGGTCGAACGATTCGATCTGTCCTTGCAACTTGATGCCGTTCACCAAAAAGATCGAGACCGGAACGCGTTCTTTGCGCAAAGCGTTCAAAAACGGATCTTGCAGACTTTGCCCCTTGGACATGGGTGCTTCTCCTTGTTGTTGTTACGGACCCGGCGTCACCACAGCGGTGCATGAGACGAATCCGGTAAAGTCACGAAAGATAGCACAGAGCCGAAAGCCCGTGTCTCGGTGGTTTGACCGACCACCGCTCCCATCAACGGCCACTATTGCCGGTCGAGAAAGGCCTCGATCAGCGCCAGCGCCTGCTGCTCGACCTGCGTGCCATCCCAGAGCCAACGGCCCTCAGACTCGGCTCGCAGCCAGGTATATTGGCGCTTGGCCAACTGTCGGGTCGCGATCAATGCCCTCTCCTGCATCTGCTCCCAGCTCAGCGTGCCACCAAGATAGGCCCAGAGCTGACGATAGCCCACCGAGCGCAGCGCGGGAAGCGCAGCATGGAGGTCGCCACGCGCATACAGGCGACGCACCTCCTCATCGAAGCCCGCCGCCCACATCGCCTGCAGCCGCGCGGCGATGCGCTGATGCAGGATCGCACGCTCGGTGGGCGAGCGCATCAGGGTCAACACCCGATACGGCAACGCAGCACCGCCCTCTCGGCCCCAAAGCTCGCTCATCGGACGCCCGCTGACCAAGAACACCTCGAGCGCCCGCTGCACCCGCTGCGGGTCATTGGGATGCACCTTGGCCGCGCTCGCCGGGTCCACCTCGGCGAGCCAGGCGTGCATCGCCGCCGCCCCTTCACGCGCGTGGCGCTCGGCGAGGGTCGCCCGTATCTCGGGGTGGGCGGCTGGCAACGCCGAGAGACCGCCGACGAGCGCGCGCCAGTAGAGCATGGTGCCGCCGACCAACAGCGGCACGCGCCCTGCGGCGGTGATCTCGGCCATGGCGCTTAGCGCATCCTCGCGAAAGCGCGCTGCCGAATAGGCCTCGCTCGGGTCGCAAAGATCCACCAGCCGATGGGGCACGCGCGCCAGCACGCTCGGGCTCGGCTTCGCGGTGCCGATATCCATACCACGATAGACCATCGCCGAATCGACACTGATCACCTCGCAGGGCAAGCGCTCGGCCAACGCCAGCGCCAACGCGGTCTTGCCGGACGCGGTCGGGCCTGTGACGAAGATCGCCGGCGGACAGGCGCGACGACTCATCAGCGCCCGCGCCGGAACAACCGGTCCAGATCCCGATGCGAGAGCTTAATCCAGGTCGGGCGGCCATGGTTGCACTGATCGGCACGTTCGGTGCGCTCCATCGCCCGCAGCAGCGCATTCATCTCCGGCAGCGTCAGCGGCCGATTGGCCCGCACCGAGCCGTGACACGCCATGGTCGAGAGCACCTGGTCGATCACGGCGCGCAGACGATCGGTCGAGCCCTCGGTGAGCAGATCGGCCAGCAGATCGCGCAGCAGTTGCTCTGCATCGGCGCCGCCGAGGATCGCCGGGATCGTGCGCAGCAGCAGGCGTTGCGGCCCGGTTCGATCGACACTGACGCCGAGCCTTGCCAGCAGCTCCTGCTGCTCTTCGACAAGATCGGCCTCGCGCGCCGAGACCGCGAGCGCGATCGGCACCAACAGCGGCTGTTGTGTCACCTCACCCTGGCTCCAGCTCGCCTTCAGCCGCTCATAGCCGATACGCTCATGGGCCGCGTGCATATCCACCAGGATCAGCCCATCGTTCACCTGTGCCAGGATGAAGACCCCGTTCAACTGCCCGATCGCATAGCCGAGCGGCGGCAGATCGGCGTCTTGGCTTGGGTCAAGACCATCCGCTTCATTGGCGGCCGGGTTGGATAATGAATCCGAGAAGGGGTTCGGCAGCGGGCTCGCCAGCGGAGGATTGGCCTGCTGGGTATTCAGCAACCCTGCGGCATCGGCATCGGCATTGGTATCGGGCATCTGCAGGGCCAAAGCCGCCGCATAGGCGCTGCGACCATCGCTCACCCGCAAGGGCAGCCGAGGCTGGCTCGGGGCGCGTGACCGAGGCTGACTCGGGGCCGGCGCGCTGCTTGAGGGTTCGGCGGCGCGCCGCCCTTCAGGCCATTCCGGCAACCCGCTATCGGCTTGCTGATGGCTCGGCGTCGCCCCCTCGGCGAGCCGCCGATGCAGGCTGCGAAACAGGAAATCGTGCACCTGCCGTCCCTCGCGGAACCGCACCTCCTGCTTGGCCGGATGGACGTTCACGTCGACCTGCCGCGGATCGAGCCGCAGATCGAGGACATAGGCCGGATGGCGCGCATGATGCAGCACATCCTGGAACGCCTGGCGAACCGCGTGCGCAACCAGCTTGTCGCGCACCATGCGGCCGTTGACGAAGAAGAATTGCAGATCGGCCTGGCTGCGCGAGAACGCCGGGCGCGCCACCCAACCGCTCAGCGTCAGGCCCACGACCTGCTCGTCGATCCGCAGCGCCTGCTGTACGAAGGCCGCGCCGAGCAGGGTTTCCAGGCGCTCGCCGCAGGCACCAGCGAGCAGCGACGACG
>PWTO01000252.1 GCA_003562815.1 Chromatiaceae bacterium
CGCCGCCAAAAGGCCGGGCTAAAGAGCACCAGCAGCGTAAAAATCTCGAGCCGACCGAGCAGCATGGCCACGCAGAGTATCCAGATACCGGTGTCGTGCATATCGGAATAATGGGCGCCAACGGCACCGAGTCCAGGCCCGAGATTATTCATGCAGGCAGCCACCGCCGAGAAGGCCGTTACCAGGTCGAGTCCGGTGGCGGCCAGGGCCAGATACATCAGCGTGAAGGTCGCGACATAGAGCGAGAAGAAGCCCCAGACCGCATCCACCACGCGATGGTTGATGACCTTGCCACCGACCCGCACCGGCAGTTGCGCAGTGGGATGGATCAGGCGACCGATCTCGCGCAGCCCCTGCTTGATCAACAAGAGGAGCCGAATCACCTTGATGCCGCCACCGGTCGAGCCGGCGCAGCCACCGACGAAGGCGAGAAAGATCAGCAGGATCTGGATGAACGGCGGCCAGAAGTAGAAAGCATCGGTGGTAAAACCGGCGGTCGTGCCGATCGAGACGGTCTGGAACAGGGCGTGGGTGAAGGAGTGTTCCCAGTCAGGATAGGTGTGGGTGTAAAACAGCGCGAGGGTGACGATGGTTGTCACCGCGATCATCAGGAACAGATAGAACCGCAGCTCGCTATCCTGATGATAGGCAAGCAGCGAGCGGCGTCGGAATGCGATGAAGTGTAAAGCGAAATTCATGCCGGCGAGGAGCATGAACACGACGGCAATCATCTCGATCCAGGTGCTATCGAAATGGCCCATGCTGTCGTCGTAGGTCGAGAAGCCCCCGATCGCGATGGTCGAGAAGGCATGGCCGATGGCGTCGAAACCGTCCATGCCGGCCACCCAATAGGCGAGCGCGCAGGCGATCGTCAGCCAGAGATAGATGTACCAGAGGGCCTTTGCGGTCTCGGTGATGCGGGGCGTGAGCTTGGTCTCCTTCATCGGCCCGGGCATCTCGGCGCGGTAGAGCTGCATGCCGCCGATGCCCAACATCGGCAGCACCGCCACGGCCAGCACGATGATCCCCATGCCGCCGAGCCATTGCAGTTGTTGGCGATACCAGAGCATCGAGTGCGGCAGCTCGTCGATGCCCAGGATCACCGTCGCGCCGGTCGTCGTCAGCCCCGAGATCGATTCGAACACCGAATGGGTGAGCGACAGCTCGGGCTGCGGCGAGAGCCAGAATGGGAGTGCGCCCGAGAGCCCGAGCACCACCCAGAACAGCACCACGACCAAGAACCCATCGCGCACCCGCAGCTCATGGCTCGCGCGAAACGCCATCAGCCAGTTGCCGATACCGATCCCGAGGATCAGCGCGAAGGCATAGAGGAAGGGCAACAAGGCGCCATCGCGGTAGATGAGCGCGACGATCGCCGGCGGCAGCATCGAGACGCTGAACAGGATCAGCAGCAGGCCCAGCACCTTCTGTACGGTGAGCAAACGTTTCAGCATGAGGATTCAGGTCTCAAGCGCATCTGCGGCGTCTCGCCGCTGCGTCGTTGGGGCGCATCTCAATGGCGCCAATATGCGGGAAGAAACAGGATCAGAAGGGTAAAGATCTCGAGCCGACCGGCCAGCATACCGAAGACGCCGAGCCATTTGACCACATCATCGACGCTTGCGAAGTTGGCGGCGACCTCACCCAGGCCGGGGCCGAGCAGGTTGACGGTTGCGACCACGGCGCCGAAGGCCGATTCCAGATCCAGTCCCGCCGCCATCATGGCGACGGTCAGCGCCAGGCAGACCAGCACATAGAGCACGTAAAAGCCCCAGATCGAAAACAACACGTCCTCCATGATCGGGCGCTTGCCGACCTTAATGGTGATCAGCGCATGTGGATGGGTCAGCTGTTTCAGCTGGCGAATGCCGAGCTTGGCCAGGATCAGCACGCGCAACACCTTGATGCCGCCGGCAGTCGAGCCACCGCAGCCACCGGTGAAGGACAAAACCACCAAGAGTAGCGGGATATGCAGCGGCCAGAGGCCGAAGGTCGCGGTCCCAAAACCAGTGCTGGTAAGGATGGAGGCGACCTGAAAGGCACCGTAACGCAGCGCCTCCCAGACCGTGTCGTAGGCCGTAGCCAGGAAGAGGCTGGCACTGATCAGCAGCACGCCACCGAAGAAGATCAGCAGGTAGGCCAAGACCTCGGTGTCTCTCAGATAGGCACTGAGGTTGCGCTTGCGCCACGCCAGAAAGTGGATCGCGAAGTTGACCCCACCGGCGACCATGAAAAAGATCGCGATCAGCTCGATCGCCACACTGTCGAAGTAGGCGATGCTCGCATCATGGGTCGAGAACCCGCCGGTCGCCACCGTGGTGAAGGCATGGCCGATGGCATCGAAGGGGCTCATCCCGGCCAGCCAATAGCTCAACGCACAGGCGGCGGTGAGCGCGAAGTAGAGCGTCCAGAGCGCGCGCGCGGTCTCGGCGATGCGCGGTGTCGGTTTCTCGTGCTTGGCAACGCCCGAGGTCTCGGCCCGATAGAGCTGCATGCCACCGACGCCGAGCAGCGGCAGGATCGCCACCGCCAGTACGATCACGCCCATGCCGCCGAGCCACTGGATCTGCTGGCGATGATAGAGGATCGACTTCGGCAAGGCTTCAATGTGCTCGATCACGGTGGCCCCGGTGGTGGTGAAGCCAGAGATCGATTCGAACACCGCATCGGTGATGCTCCAATCCAGGCCGAGGATAAACGGCAGGGCGCCGAGCATGCCGAGCAGCGCCCAGAACAGGGTGACGATCAGGAAGCCATCGCGCACCGAGAGCTGTTCGCGCTCGCGCAGATTCGGCAGCCAGAGGATCAGGCCCGCGCTCGCGGTGAGTAACAAAGACAGCCCAAAGGCTTGCCACTCTTCGTCGGCGTACCAGAGAGAGACCAGGAGGGACGGTAGAAAACTGACGCTGTAGAGCAGCAACAGGATACCGAACAAGCGCACGATGGCTCGCCAGTGCATGGGGGAATCGCCTCCTAGGACCGTGGATCGACGGCAGCGCGGTTCGACACGGGGCGCTCTGTGTGCGCCGCTAGAAAAAGGTCACGCCGACCTGGAACAGCTTCTCGACTTCGGGTACCCGCAAGCGGTCCTGCAGGAACAGGATCACATGGTCCTCGGATTCGATGACGGTGTCGTGGTGAGCGATCAACACCCGATCAGCGCGCACGATAGCGCCGATGCTGGCGCCCTTAGGCAGGTTGATCGCCCCGATCGCGCGCCCGACGACCTTCGATGAACTCCGGTCACCATGGGCGATGGCCTCGATCGCCTCGGCGGCGCCGCGGCGCAACGAATGCACCATTACCACATCGCCGCGGCGCACATGTTTGAGCAGGGTGCCGATGGTGGCCTGTTGCGGTGAGATGGCGACATCGATCGGGCCGCTTTGCACCAGATCGACATAGGCCGTGCGGTTGATCAGCGCCATGACCTTGCGCGCGCCAAGGCGTTTTGCCAGCATGGCTGAGAGGATATTGACTTCATCGTCATCGGTCACCGCGCAGAAGACATCCGTCTCCTCGATGTTCTCCTCCAGCAGCAACTCCTCGTCGGCGGCATCGCCATGCAGCACGATGGTGCGCTCGAGCGACTCGGCGATCTGCTTACAGCGATCGAGATTGTTCTCGATCACCTTGACCCGATAATCGGATTCGGTCACGCGAGCAAGGCGGGTTCCGATATTGCCACCGCCGGCGAAGATCAGCCGCTTATACGGCTTGTCGAGTCGTCGTAGCTCGCCCATGACCGAGCGGATGTGCTTCGGTGCGGCAATGAAGAAGACCTCATCGTCGGCCTCGATGACGGTATCGCCCTCGGGCTGGATGGCGCGGTCCTGGCGGTAGATCGCCGCGACCCGCGCATCGATACGCGGCATGTGCTCATAGAGGTCACGCAGCTCATGGCCGACCAGTGGGCCGCCGTAATAGGCGCGCACCGCTACCAGTCGCACCCGGCCATTGGCGAAATCGGTGACCTGCAGCGCGCCTGGGGTCTGGATGAGTCTCAGGATGTAGTCGGTGACCAGTTGCTCGGGGCTGATGGTGACATCGACATTAAAGGCCGCGCTCTCGAACAGGGCTTGATGATGGTCGAGAAAGCCTTGGGCGCGCACGCGGGCGATTTTGGTCGGCGTATGAAACAACGTGTAGGCGACCTGGCAGGCGACCATGTTGGTCTCATCGCTGTTGGTCACTGCGATGATCATCTCGGCGTCCTCGCCACCGGCGCGCATGAGCACGTCGGGCTGGGCGCCATGCCCCTGCAGGGTGCGCAGGTCGAAGCGGTCGGCAAGCTCGCGCAGGCGCCGCCCATCGGTATCGACCACGGTGATGTCGTTGGCCTCGTTGACCAGGTTCGCGGCCACCGAGGTGCCGACCTGGCCCGCGCCGAGGATGATGATCTTCATGGCGAGTTGCTGGCGGCTAGATGCGGATCACGGATGATCTGCGGGCGATGTTGGAAGCGACGTTGTTCATCGCCGCTCCTTGATCTCGATACCGAGCGAGCGCAGCTTGCGATAGAGATGGGTGCGCTCCATGCCCGCCTCCTTGGCCATCTTGCTGACGTTGCCGGCATGCTTGCCGAGCTGATACTCGAGATAGGCCTTCTCGAACTGCTCACGCGCCTGGCGCAGCGGCTGGTCGAACGAGACCAATCCCTCGAGCGGCTGACTCGGCACCGGCGGATTGGAACCGAGCGCGGTCTCGACCTCGTTCTGGGTGATTTCGTCGCCGGCGCCGAGGATCAGCACCCGTTGCACCAGATTTTTTAGCTCGCGCACATTGCCCGGCCAGCCATAGTTGCGCAGGAAGTTCTGCGCGCCGACGCTGAAGCGCCGATACGGCAGCTTCTCATGGGTCGCGAAATAATCGACGTAGTAGTTGAGCAGGTCCGGGATATCCTCGGCATGCTCGCGCAGCGGCGGGATGTGCAGCGGCACCACGTTGAGGTGATAGAACAGATCCTCGCGGAAGTGCCCGGCGCGCACCTCTTCCTTGAGATCGCGCTGGGTGGCGGCGATGATGCGCACATCGATCGCCACCGGCTCGCTGCCGCCGACGCGCAGGAAGGAGCCGGTATCCAAGGCGCCGAGGAGTTGACCCTGAGCCTCGAGGTCCATGTCGGCGACCTCGTCGAGCAACAGGGTGCCGCCGGCGGCTTGCTCCAGGCTGCCGTAGTGGACCTGATTGTGCTCCTCGCTACCGAACAACTCTCTTGCGGCGTTGCCGCGCGAGATGGCCGAGACCCCAAGATCGACGAACGGGCGCTCCTTGCGTGCGCTCTGGGTATGCAGATAGTGCGCGAAGGTCTCGCGCCCGGTGCCGGCCTCGCCGGTAATCAGCACCCAGGTGTCGTGTTGGGCGATGCGCTTAACCTGCTCGCGCAGGCGCTGCATGGCCGCCGAGCGCCCGGCGGGCTCGAGCACCAGCGCGGGGCGCCGGCGCAGATCGACATTCTCGCGCACCAGCTTGTCGGCCTCGAGCGCGCGCTCGACGGTCAACAACAGCTTGGCCATCGAGAGCGGCTTTTCGAGGAAGTCGTAGGCGCCGAGCCGGGTGGCCTCGACGGCGGTCTCGACGTTGCCGTGGCCGGACATCATGATCACCGGGCAGGGCAGCCCCTGATTCTCCGACCACTCTTTGAGTAAGGTAATGCCATCGAGATCCGGCATCCAGATATCGAGCAGCATCAAATCGGGGCGCCGGTCGCGCAGCGCGTGCCGCGCGGCCTCCCCATTCTCGGCGCTGGCGATCTCGTAGCCTTCGTCCTCAAGGATGTCGCGAACCGTCTCGCGGATGTCCGGTTCATCGTCGACGACCAGGATGTGGGTTGCGCTCATGATTGTCCTGCTTGCGAACTGCTGGGCGTTTCGGGTGCGCTGCTGATGGGTAACCGTGCGGTGAAACGGGCGCCCGACGCGGTATTCTGCGCTCGAATGATACCGCCGTGCTCTTCGATTATCTTCTTCACGATCGCCAGGCCAAGCCCCGTCCCTTTGGTCTTGGAGGTGACATAGGGCTCGAACAGGCGTCCGATCATCTCCGGGTCGATGCCAGTGCCGTTGTCCTCGACCTGAAGTTCGAGCACCTGCGCGTCGCTGTCATCGACCCGGCGTGTCGAGATGCGGATCAGTGGATCCTCGCAGGCTTCGAGTGCCTCGGACGCATTCTTGATCAGATTATGGATCACCTGGCGCAGCCGTTTGGAATCGCCGCGGATCATCGCCGCGCCGGCGTCGAGATCCTTGAGGATGTTGATCGGGCCCGCCCGATAAAGCTCCAGCACCTCGTTGACGAGCCCATCGAGTACGAACGGCTCTTGCTGCATCTCGGGGGTGCGCGCGTAGCTGGCGAAGTCGTTGACCATCGCCTTCATCGCCTCGACCTGCTGGACGATGGTATGGGTGGCGCGGTCGATGACCTTGGCATCCGCCTCCGGCAACTTCTGCAACAGCTTGTGGCGCAAGCGTTCGGCCGAGAGCTGGATTGGCGTGAGCGGATTCTTGATCTCGTGCGCGAGCCGCCGCGCGACCTCGCCCCAAGCGGCATCGCGTTGGGCGCGGATCAGGGTGGTGATGTCATCGAACACCAGCACATGGTCCGCGTTCGGCTGCACGTCCTCGTTGCCGCCGGTGCCGCTGTCGGTGCTGCTGCCCGTGCCGACGCCGGCGTGGGCACCGGTGCTGGCGATCGGTAGCGGGCTGCCACGGCACATCAACACCTGGCGCCCGTCGGCGCCAAACAGGGTGATCTCCTCGCGCCAATCGCGCTCGCTGCCGATGCGCCGCGCGACGATCTCGCACCACTGCGCGAGTCGGGGATAGTGCGTGGCCAAGGCGGCCAGGTGCAGCGGCGCTTCGTCATCCAGCTCGATGCCCAGAATTTGACGCGCGGCGGCATTGCTGGTGCGCAACATGAGGCCCTCATCGAAGGCGATGACCCCGGATGACAGGCGACTGAGCAGGGTCTGCAGATAGGCGCGCTGCGTCTCGACCGCCTGCTGGCTCTGCGTGGCCTCGTCGCGCGCCTGGGCGATGCGTCGGGTCATGGCGTTGAAGGAGGCAACCAGGAAGGTCAGCTCGTCGTCATGACGCGGCAGCGGTAGCTGTTGCTCGTAGTCGCCGTCGGCGATGGCGCGGGTGCCATGGGCGATCGCGGCGATCGGGTCGGTCAGCGCCTTGGCGGTGCGAAAGGCGATCAGCAAGGCCGCCATGAAGCCGAAGACCAGCACCAGCGAGAGCGTGATCGAGAAGCTGAACTTGAGCGATTGGCGCAAGAACGAGAGTTCGGTGTAGCGGTTGTAAGCGTGCTCCAAGTTCGCCGCCAGCTCAGTGATGCGCGCCGAGGTCGGGAAGATGGCCTGCAGCAGCAGGGGGCGCGCGCCGGGATCGCGCACCAGCACCCGCACCACCAGCTCGCCGCCTGGCCCCGGTTCCAGGCCGACATGGTCGATGCCACGGCGCACCTGCTGCATGATTTCGCGCTCGGGTTGGGCGGGCACCAATTGCAATGGATCATCGCTGGCGGTGGCCAAAACCTGGCCGCCGCGATCGAACAGGGTCAGCTCGAGCGCGCCGGTCTGGCGGCGCAAGGTACCCAGGGTCAGGGTCAGCGCGGTGGCCGAGCGATCCTGGATGCCGCTCAGGAGCTGGGCGCTGTACTTCATCAACACGCGTTGGTTGAGGTCGAGCGAGGCCTGGTTGAGCGTCAGCGCGTCTTCCATCGCGCGATCGATCTCGACATCGAACCAACTGTCGATGCCGCGCATCATGAAGCCGAGCGAGTAGTAGTAGACAACGCCGACTGGCAACAGCGAGATCAGTGCGAACATCGCCAGCAGCCGCGCGGCGAGTCGAGAGCCGGCGGAATGATGACGCAGCGCGCGCGCCAGTCGCACCGAGTTGGCGCCCACCAACAGCGCCAAGGCCAGTAGGCCACTCAGCACCAGCGCCAGCAGGGGCACGAAGAGGCGGCTCAGCACCTCGGAGTTTTGCACCGCGCTGGTCATCAGGTGCAGGGCGACCATGAGGATCGCCAAGAGCATCCCGACGGCGATCGTGCTCGGCTGCAGCAGCTGTCGTTTCAGCATACTCAAGGCGTTAGCGGCCATGTGGTCCAGCCGGTGCTCTGCTTCCAGCCCGGGCGTAGATAGGCCATCGGGCGCAGCGGCAGGGGAAGCTCTTCGATATCCAGCGAGGCGCGCAGATGCACCTCGTAGGCCTGGTGCGGATCGAGCCCCTGTGCGCCGATCAGCGCGAGGTCGTTCAGCTCGCCCAAGGCGGCGATGGCCGCCTGGCGCGTGACGAAGATGCGTCCATCCTCGCTGGGGAGGCGTGAGACGAGGTATCGCCCGGACAGCGGCTTGTAGCGGATGCGGTATCTGAGGCGTCGATCGACCAGGCTTTCGTCCCAGATCCAGGCGCCTTGCTCGCGCACTTGCAGATGCACTTGAATGGTCAAGGGTACGCCATTCTCCAGCGCCTCCAACGCGCGCGCGCTGAAACGATAGTCGATCTCGGCCGAGAGCAGATGCTTGCCATCGACTCGGCGGGTCTTGGCCTCGATGACCTGGAAGCCGTCCGCCGCGCGGGCCATCGGGCTCGGAAATAGGCTCAAGACCAGTAACAAGATCAGCGTGACGCAGGCAAGAAGCATCGGCCGCCAGCGCCAGGATCGGGCTCGGGCTCGGATCATTGCTTCAGCAAACGGGCGAAATAGAAGCCGTCCGCGCCCTCGTCTGTCGGCAGCAGTTGCCGCCCGTGAGCACGCGCGATCCCTAAGCTCGTGGGCAGCGGCGACTCGATGGCATCGCGCTGGCGGGCGAGGAAGTTGGCGATCTGGGCCTCGTTCTCGTCGGGCAGGAGCGAGCAGGTGAGATAGAGCAGGCAGCCGCCCGGCTGCAGTAGGGGCCAGAGCGCATCCAGCATGCGGGCTTGGGTGTCGACTAGGGGGCCGATGTCGGCCTCGCGGCGCAGCCGCTTGATGTCAGGATGCCGGCGGATCACGCCCGTGGCCGAGCAAGGGGCATCGAGCAGGATGCGTTGGTAGGGGGCGTCGGCCCAAGCCGGGTGCGGTTGCGTGGCATCGCCCACCATGATCCGAGCCTCCAGACCCAGGCGCGCCAACTGGGTGCGCACAGCGTCTAGCCGCTCGGCGCTGGCGTCGATCGCGGTCAGCGCGAGTGCGCCTTGCGCCTGTTCGAGCAGATGGGCGCTCTTGCCGCCGGGGGCTGCGCAGGCATCGAGGACGCGCTCGCCAGGCTGTGGGGAAAGCAGCGGCGCTGCCCATTGCGCGCCGGCATCCTGCACCGAGACCAGGCCCTCGCTGAAGCCGGGGAGTGCGTGGGCGGCGATGGGCCGCGCTAAGCGCAAGGCTTGTGGCTGGTCGGCGAGCGCCTGGGCGTCGATATCGGCCGCGATCAGCCGCACCGCGTACTCGGCTGGGTGCGCGCGCAGGGTGTTGACGCGCAGGAACATCGGTGCGCGCCCCTGACTCGCGGTGACGATCGCTTCCCACTCCTCGGGCCAGGCCGCGCGCAGTCGGCGCAACAGCCAGGTCGGCATCAGCCAGCGCGCAGCTTCATCGCGCTCGGCCAGGGCGAGCAAGGCAGGGCCCTCGCGTTGAAAGCGGCGCAGGCTCGCGTTGACCAGACCCACCGCGCGGGGGCGCTGCAACAGCCGCGTCGCGGCAACGGTGGCCGAGACCGCCGCATGATCCGGGATGCGCAAGGCGATCAGTTGATAGAGCCCGATCATCAGCAGGGAGCCGATGATGCGATCGTTCGGCTTCAGCGGACGTTGTAGCAGTTGATTGGTCAGGGCCTCCAGGCGCGGTAATAGCCGCAAGGCGCCGAAGGTCAGTTCGCTCAACAGGGCCTCGTCGCGCGCATCCGCTGGCGTTGCGCTCGCCGCGAGGGCATCGGTGAGGGAGCGGCCCTCGGCACGCACCGCGTGCAGCACCCGAGCTGCCTGCGCGCGCACCGCAGCACCGCTGGGCTCGGGCTGCGTCTGTGCTCTAGCCAAGTAGGATGCCATCGACGCCATGCGCGCGCGCATAGTCGGCGGCGCTGATCGGGCGCTTGCCAGGCGCCTGGAGGCATTCGATGCGCAGCACGCCATCGCCGGTAGCGACCTCGATGCCCTCACTGCTACTGCCGAGCACGGTGCCGGGGAGTGTCTGGTCTGCTTCGTCTGTCGCCTCGGAGACGGCCCGTGCTCCGAGCGCGAGTGGACTCGCTTCCCAGATGCGCAGGGTCTCGCCTTTGCAGTGGGTCTGCGCGACGGGCCAGGGCTCGAAGGCGCGGATCTGGCGATCGATCTCCAGCGCCGAGTGCCGCCAGTCGATCATCGCCTCGCGCTTGTCCAGCTTGCTTGCATAGGTGGCCGCATCATGGTCTTGCGGCTGCGGTGTCGCGGATTGGTCGCAGATCGCCGGCAGGCTGTCGAGCAACAGCTTGGCGCCGATGGCGGCGAGCCGGTCATGCAGACTGCCGCCGGTCTCGCGTGGGCCGATGCGGGTGCGCTGCGTCGCATAGATCGGGCCTGTGTCGAGCCCTTGCTCCATGTGCATGATGCTGATGCCGGTGTACTCGTCACCTGCGGCAATCGCGCGCTGAATCGGCGCCGCGCCGCGCCAGCGTGGCAACAGCGAGGCATGGATGTTGATACAGCCAAGTCGCGGGCAGGCGAGGATCGTCGCCGGCAGGATGAGCCCGTAGGCGGCGACCACCATCAGGTCTGGCGACAGGGCCTGCATCTGCTCAAGGGCCTCGGCGCTCTTGAGGGTCGGCGGCTGCAACACCGGAATCCCCGCATCGAGCGCGACCTGCTTGACCGGGCCGCTGACCGTCTTGCGGCCCCGGCCCGCCGGGCGGTCGGGCTGGGTGTAGACCCCCACCAGGTTCCAGTCGGCGGCGATCAAGGCGCTCAAGGCCGGCACCGCGAAGGTGGGCGTGCCAGCGAACAGGATGCGAGGGGCTTGCGGAGAAATGTCCATCACGGGCTCCGGCGCGGCTGAGGACCTGCGGTCATCAGATGGCTTTCCGTTCAGTGGTGGGGGTCGCTGGTTGGGATGCGCGTTGATCCTTTTCCAGCTTCTTGCGGATGCGCTGGCGCTTGAGCGAGGAGATGTGATCGACGAACAAGCGGCCATCGAGATGATCGATTTCGTGTTGGATGCAGACTGCGAGCAGGCCATCGGCCGCGAGTTCGAAGGGCTCGCCCTCGGGGTTCAGCGCCCGCACGCGCACACGTTCGGCACGCTTCACGGTCTCGAAGTAACCGGGTACCGAGAGACAGCCCTCGTCCATTTCCTCTTCGCCTTCGCGCTCGAGGATCTCGGGGTTGATGAGACAGAGCGGGTTCGCGTGCTCCTCGGAAATGTCGATCACGATCACCCGTTTGGGGACATTGACCTGGATCGCGGCGAGGCCGATACCGGGCGCGGCATACATGGTCTCGAGCATGTCGCTGACCAGTTGGCGCGTGCTGTCGTCGACCTGCGCGACCGGCTCTGCGGTGCGTCGCAGGCGCGCGTCGGGGAAGGTGAGGATATCGAGTAAGGCCATAATACTATCAGGGGCGTCGGTCGGCTCCCGGGCCGGGCCAAGGGGATGGGGCGATGAACAAAAAACGTCGGGATTACATTGCGATGATACCCTATTGTGCAAGCGTGCTGTCAGCGCACGGGAGCAAACGACAGAAGCCAAGGCAAGCGGATGGGGAAAGCGATGATGCCGAAGGTGCTGTGTGCAATCCGGCTCCTTGCGCGCGTTGGGGTCGTGGTGCTCGCGCCGCTGGTCGTGGCGGCCTGTTCGCCGTTGCTTGCGGCACCGGTGGCGGCGCGAGCGGCACCACCAGCGGCACTGCCGCCGGGCGCCCCCGAGGTCTACCGCCTTCGCCCCGGCGATCGCCTGCGGGGGGATGCCATCGAGCCGTTCCTATCGCGGTCCTGGGTCGACGATTCGCGCGTGCTCGAGGAGGCGCCCTCTGTCGTCGGTTTCCCGCGCGAGCGCCTCCTGGCCGCGACGGGTGATCGCATCTTCGTGCGTCAGATCCGCGAGGCACAAGCGCTCAGATACGACATCCTGCGCCCAGCCGAGGCCTTGCGCGATCCGGTCACTCAAGACGTGCTCGGTTACCCGGCGCACTTCGTGGCCGAGGCGCGCTTGGAGCGGGCAGGCGACCCGGCGGTCTTGCTGGTGACCAACGCCATCATGCCGGTGCGAAAGGGCGACCGCGTGCGCCCGGCGCGCGACGAACGCGCGATTCACAGCCTCTTGCTGCGGTCGGCACCGGCTGGGCTGAAGGGGCACATCATCTCGGTGCTCAATGGCGTCTCGCGGATCGGCCAGTACGAGAGCGTGGTGCTCGATCGCGGCACGCGCGACGGGGTGGAGGTCGGACAGGTGTTCGCTGTTTATGACGGTGGCGAGGTGCGCGATGGCGGCGCCTACAGCGTGCCCGACTCCCAAGCCGGGGTGGTCATGGTGTTCCGGGTCTTCGAACGCGTCAGCTTTGCTCTGGTGATGCGGGCCAAGCAAGCGCTGCACATCGGCGAGAGGGTCGCGGCACCGTATGGACATTGAGCCCATGAGCGAGACTGATCTCACCGCCTGGCTGACCCTGGCGTTGACGCCGGGACTAGGTCCGCGCCGGATCGCCAAGCTGTTGGCCGCGTTCGGCAGCGCCGAGGCGGCCTGCGCCGCGCCGACCTCGGCCTTGCGCTCGCTCGGGCTGAGCGAACCGATGCTCGCGGCGCTGCGCGCGCCGGATGCGGCCGCCATCTCGGCGTCCCTGCGCTGGGCCGAGCAGGCCGAGGCGCACATCCTGACGCTGGCCGATCCTGCCTATCCGCCGCGCCTGGCTGAACTGTCCTCGGCGCCGCCGCTGCTGTTCGTGCGCGGCGATCTGGCGCTGCTGTGCGAGCCGCAGCTCGCCATCGTCGGCAGCCGCAACCCCACCGCAGGCGGGGTGCAAACCACGCGCGCCTTCGCCGCGCATCTGGCCGGACTGGGGTTGGTGATCACCAGTGGCATGGCCCTGGGCGTGGATGCGGCGGCGCATCTGGGCGCATTGGAGACGGGCCGCACCATCGCCGTGCTCGGCACCGGGCCGGATCGGGTCTACCCCGCCGCCCATCGCGAGCTGGCCCATCGGATCGGCAGCGAGGGCGCCCTGGTCAGTGAATTCCTGCCTGGCGTTGGACCGCAGGCGAGTCATTTTCCGCGCCGCAATCGGATCATCAGCGGCCTCAGCCTGGGCACCCTGGTGACCGAGGCGGCACCGCGCAGCGGCTCGCTGATCACCGCCCGCTATGCGGCCGAGCAGGGGCGCGAGGTGTTTGCGATTCCCGGCTCGATCCACAGTCCCTTGGCGCGTGGCTGTCATGCGCTGATTCGCGAGGGCGCCAAGCTGATCGACAGCGTCGATCAGTTGCTCGAAGAGCTGGCGCCACAGCTACAGTCTTATCTGGCCCAGCCAGCCGAGTCCGCCGATTCCAGGCCCTCGCGGCCGCCGGCCAAAGCCGGACAGTCATCGCACCGATCATCCGCGACGCCGACGGCGACACCGGCAGACCTCGACCCGGACTATGCCCGTCTCCTCGAGAGCATGGGCCAAGATCCGGTCGCGCCCGATGAACTGGTGGCGCGCACCGGCTTCTCGGCGCAGGCGGTCTCCTCGATGTTATTGCTCCTCGAGTTGCAGGGCCATGTATCATGCTTAGCGGGCGGACGGTACTGCCGCCACTTTGGCGCGTAATGGCCAAAGCTTGTGACTCCATCAGAGGACTCTGAATGTACGACAACATGGTCGATGTCCTGATCTATCTCTTCGAGAACTACATGAGCGGTGAGGCCATGCCACCGCAAGAGCATGGCGAACTGGAAGAGGAACTGACCAGCGCCGGCTTCACCAACAACGAGGTGGCGCAGGCGCTGACCTGGCTCGACGATCTGGCGCAGCGCATGGAGCACAGCGATGATCGCCCGCATGATCACGGTGCGATGCGCATCTACACCACCGCCGAGGAGACCAAGTTGGACCTCGAAGCGCGCGGGCTGCTGCTGTTCTTGGAGCAGAACGGCATCCTCGATCCGCTCAGCCGGGAGCTGGTGATCGATCGCGCCATCGCCATCGAGCAGGCTGCCGTCTCGATGGATGAACTCAAATGGGTGGTGCTGCTGGTGCTGATGAATCGCCCCGGGCAGGAAGACGCGTTTACCCAAATGGAAGAACTCATCTACGGCGACGAGCCTGCCTACCTGCACTAGCGCACCGACGGCGAGCAAGCCTCTGCGGGCGTGCGTGCGGGCCGAGGCCGCTTTGCGGCGGTCTTCTCGTCACGACGGTACGAGACATCTGCAGCACCGACCTTGACGTAGGGGCCGCCGATCGTATCTCCTAGCGCTCCATTTCAGCGCATTGGCATGACTGTATGAATCTCGTCGTCGTCGAGTCGCCCGCCAAGGCGAAGACCATCAAGAAGTATCTAGGGCCGGACTTTGACGTCGTGGCCTCCTACGGACACGTGCGCGATCTGATCCCCAAGGAGGGCGCGGTCGATCCCGAGCACGGCTTCGAGATGAAGTACCAGATCATCGAGCGCAACGAGAAGCACGTCCAGGCCATCTCGAAGAAGCTCAAAACCGCCACGGCGCTCTATCTCGCGACCGACCCCGACCGCGAGGGCGAGGCGATATCCTGGCATCTCTATGAGCTGTTGCTCAAGCGTCACCAAATCGGCGAGCGCCCGGTCTATCGGGTCGTCTTCAACGAGATCACCAAGCGCGCCGTCAACGAGGCCGTGGCCCATCCGCGCGAACTCTCCTACGATCTCGTGAATGCCCAGCAGGCGCGACGTGCGCTCGATTACCTCGTCGGTTTCAATCTCTCGCCGCTGCTGTGGAAGAAGGTCCGCCGCGGGCTCTCCGCCGGGCGGGTGCAGAGTCCGGCACTGCGTCTGATCGTCGAGCGCGAGCAGGAGATCGAGGCCTTCCAGAGCCGCGAGTACTGGACCGTCGAGGCCGATGCGGCCGATCAGGGCAAGACCTTCAGCGCCAAGCTCGCCGAGTACGGCGGCGAGAAGGTCGAGCAGTTCACGATCACCGATGAGACCCGGGCGCGTGAGGTCGAGCAGCGGCTACTCGCGGCGGCCAACGGCACGCTGACGGTGGACAAGGTCGAGCGCAAGCAACGCAAGCGCCATCCAGCGCCGCCGTTCATTACCTCGACCCTGCAGCAGGAGGCGGCGCGCAAGCTCGGCTTCACCGCGCAACGCACCATGCGCACCGCCCAACAGCTCTATGAAGGTGTCGATATCGGCAGCGGGGCGGTCGGGCTCATCACCTACATGCGAACCGACTCGGTCAATCTCTCGCAAGAGGCGATCGATGAGCTACGGGGCTTCATCGCCGAGCGCTACGGCACCGATCACCTGCCCCCACAGGCCCGGCTGTTCAAGACCAAGTCGAAGAACGCGCAGGAGGCGCACGAGGCGATTCGGCCCACCTCGATCGGCGATCAGCCGGAGCGGATCAAGGCCCATCTGACCAAGGACCAGGCCCGGCTCTACGAGCTGATCTGGAAGCGCACCCTCGCCTGCCAGATGGCCCATGCGCTCTTGAACCTGGTCTCGATCGATCTCGGCTGCGGGGAAGGCCATCGTTTCCGGGCGACCGGCTCGACCATCGCCGAGCCAGGCTTCATGCGCGTCTATCTCGAGGGCCGCGACGATGTGGTCGGGGCCGATGACGACGAGGAGCGGATGCTGCCCGATCTCAAGGAGGGCAGTCAGGTCGATTTGGTTGCGATCCGCCCCGAACAGCACTTCACCGAGCCGCCACCGCGCTATTCGGAGGCCTCGCTGGTGAAGATGCTGGAAGAACTCGGCATCGGTCGGCCCTCGACCTATGCCTCGATCATCTCGACCCTGCAGGAGCGCGAATACGTCGAACTCGACAAGAAGCGCTTCACCCCGACCGATGTCGGGCGCATCGTCAACAAGTTCCTGACCGAGCATTTCACCTCCTATGTCGACTACGACTTCACCGCTCGGCTCGAAGACACCCTTGATGCCGTCTCGCGGGGTGAGGAGGAGTGGATTCCGCTGCTGGAGCAATTCTGGAAGCCGTTCAAGGAGCAGGTCGACTACACCCAGGAGCATGTCCAGCGCAGCGATGTCACCCAGGAGGCCATCGATGAGCAATGCCCCAAGTGTGGCGGACAGCTCGCCAAGCGCCTCGGGCGCAATGGGTTCTTCATCGGCTGCTCCAAGTATCCAGACTGCGACTACACCCGCGACCTGAATGCCGAGAAAGGCGCCAGCGACGAGCCCGAGATCGTCGAGGGCAAGTCCTGCCCGGAGTGCGACTCACCGCTGGCCGTGAAACGCGGCCGCTATGGCAAGTTCATCGGCTGCACCGCCTATCCCAAGTGCCGCTACATCGAGCCGCTCGAGAAACCCGAGGACACCGGCGTCGAATGTCCTAAATGCAAGGTCGGAACGCTGCAGAAGAAGAAATCCCGGCGCGGCAAGCTCTTCTACTCCTGCTCGACCTACCCGAAGTGCGACTACGCGGTCTGGAACGAACCGCTCGCCGAGCCCTGCCCGAACTGCGGCTGGCCGGTGCTGACGCTCAAGGTCACCAAGTCCAAGGGCGCGCAGAAGGTCTGTCCGCAGAAGGAGTGCGGTTATAGCGCGCCGACGGACGAGGACGGCGGATCGGACGGGCC
>PWTO01000263.1 GCA_003562815.1 Chromatiaceae bacterium
CTCTACGGATTTTACTAGGTAACGGAGTAATAACCAGCTCAATCTTTTTCGATGAATTTGGCAAGCGACGGCCGTTAGTATAGGCAGCGTTGTATCAGCGCCTTTACTTGACGATATTTCAAGGGCATATAGTGGTATTCCAATCGCATCGCGAGCAGCCATAAACACTGCATCTTCATTGTTTCTTGGTAGCGTCGCTGAGGAAGCTAAGATTTTTTCGAGAAGACGTGTGGAGAGATGACCAAGCTCTATAATTTGGCATGCATACTGCCGAGGAACTTGGCTCGTCACAATTGACATGATGCTTGTTTGATCCCCTGAAACGAGGGTGTTAATGACCGCAGCATGGGTTTCTCCATGCAAGAGATCTGCATCATCGACAATCACAAGCGCTTGTTCGGCCTTATCAAGCGATGCAATCTCGTCGCATACATCTTGCAGCGAAAGCAACACTCCAGTCGTAGCGTTAAAAAATTGCGAGCCAGGTAGCGATCTAAAATATTTTCCTGGTAGCCCAAGCTTGATACTCTGAGAAAAAATAGCGCGGCACATATGAGTCTTCCCGGCACCCACCTGACCGCATAGTTGGAAAAAGCGGCTTGGGACAGAAGTCGTCAGTGCATTGCTCAAGGTTTGGTACTGCGCAGCGCGACCGATCTGACGAATCTTCGCCCCAAAATTAAACTTGAGCATCTCCCCGATGTTATCTAACGATATCAATACCGAGCTTGTTTCTAGAAGACCCGCATGAAATGCTCTGAGCATATCGATAGCACTCGCGCCGATACGCACCTCGCCAAGCGCACATCCGTTCAGCATTTTGCGGGTTGCTGAGGTAACCGGTGTTGCAACAGTGTCACCCAGCCATCGCCCTTCAGCATCAACAGAAATGACGGCTAAACCGCAGTTAATGGCTGCCGATATCACAAGCCCGCATGTTCCCAGCACGAGTCTCGTCTGATCACAGGCTTGCTGTACGATTTGCACAGCAACAAGCACATCCCATTCTGAAATTGTCTTGATGCCCAGCAGAACTTCCCCCCCGCCTGAATCGTCCGGGACATAAAGCGCATCTACCCTGCTCGCTAATTCTGCTAGTGTGCGGTTAAAACGCTTTCGCTGCTTTATGTTGAGTGTCGGACTGGTCCGGAAAGAAACTGTTGTGCAGGGACGGCGCACAAGAAGACTCTCGTCGGCGCGATAGTCAAGCGGCTTTTGCGCCGACTGTTTGTCTGTCTCCGTGTCTGCCGATTCACTCACAAGTTTCATACCCTGCGATACAGCCATGCTGCGATTACGGACATCCATCCGCTTAAACAGCGCAGCCGCATGCTGCTTGACCGTCCCTAAGCTGATATCGAGTGAATTGGCGATCTCTTTATTGGATTTACCCTCGCACATCAGCCGCAGGATTTGACGCTGACGGGGGGTTAGCTTCAGCGAACGTGGAGAAACAGGAGTTGTCTGCCGATATTCGCTGTTCATTCAATCACCGGTCGCGTCAAAATATTAAAGCTAATGGATGCTTAATTGACTTTGCGGATGATTTTTTGCATGAGGCCATGGAAAACGCCCAGACAGTATTTCTTTTTTGTTGGTTGCGGTGACATCACAACGCGTTTGGGAACGACGCAACGCTGTACACCATTGTCTTGCTTCGTTCTCGGTGAGAAAAACCTCGACGGCCAAGCTGTACCAACTCGCCGCTTCTGCGTCTGGCTTAACAGTTGCGACTGGCGCAAGCGCAAGCAACGCCTTCCCTTCGACTAGATTCGGGAATCGATTGAGCAGGTCTCGCCAGGTTGCTTCAGTGACTTCTCTGGTATGAATGCCCGATAATCGTACCAACCAAGAGTGATCGTTTTTATCGTCACCTGACTGCTTATCCTGACGATGACCAGAGTATTTTTCGGCTCCCCAGCCCTTGTTCGGGGGCCACCCCGTCGTCAGTCTCAGTGGTGTGCTCCTCGTCAGGAGGCTGTCAATTGTCAACTGTGGGCGAGACCCCGCTCCCGGAAGCGGCGAGCGATAGGGAACTCCACCACCTAGCGACATGAAGAGATCGACGTACTCAAGATAGTTTTTGCCTTTAAAAATATGCAAATCATCAAGGTAACGATTATAGGTACGCGCTGTATCTAACCAGGTTAAATAATCGATTGCACCGGAAAGATAAGACTCTTGACTATTCGCCCAAGCGCGTTGCGCCGCATTTGCTGCCTGTTGCTGGAACTGTACTCGCTTCGCGGTTTGCTGGATCCCTGACAGCGCATCTTCAACCTCAAGGCTAGCGGCATAAATGACCTTGACATAGGTCTCTAACAATTCCGCATAGACGGCACGAGAATAGTCCACTTCACGCTTGCGTCTACCGCCATCGAAGACAGTTGCCGATAAGTTGGCGATGAAATTGAAGAATATGGTATGAGGTTTAAACACCTGGTCGATAAATTCACTACCATAGCCAAAGTCGCCCGTGATATCTAAAGGTGGCAGAACACGGGCGCGGGCGACCTCGATATCAGCGTCCGCAGCGAGCAATTGCGCCTCAACCGCCCTCACATCAGGACGCTGTAGGAGCAGAGCAGGAGGCGCACTGAGCTTGACGTTCGGCTTAATGAGACCGTTGAGACCGTATTTAGGCAAGGTAACGCTGTCTGGCAGTCCGCCAACAAGCGCGAACAAACGATTCCCGGCTTTAACTTTTTGCAGGGCAATCGCTGGCATATCGGCCTTGACAGCTTGAACGTCTGCCCGTTGCTTTTCCACGTCGATCAAAGTCGCATCCCCCGACTCTAACCGCGCGAGCATGCCGTCTAGCATATTGGTCAGAACGTTGTCCGTTTCTCGGGCCACATCCATTCGGTCGCTGAGGACGAGGTACTCAACAAACGCAGCGACGACGCTATTTGTCAGTTGACGCGTTTGCTCGTCATATTCGAACAATGCGCGCCAGAGTTCGTAATCGGCCGCGTCCGCCAATGCAGAAAACTCCCCCCAAAGGTCGATACGCCAATTCGCTCTTAGTCCAATTTGATAGGTTGTTCTGGTATTACCCCTATCCGGCGCCTCACGTTCAATGCGCAGAGGAATTAAGAACTCGGGCCACTGGAAACCTTTAGCCTGCGACGATCTGGCCAGCGCCTGCATGACGCGCTGTGAAGCGACGCGCAGGTCAGGGTTATTGGCTAGCGCGCGATCGACAAGCCGATTGAGGTCTTGGTTACCGAAAAGTCTCCACCAAAATGCGAGCGCAGCTTCTTCCGGTGCCGAGATCCGCGTCTGGCCTGTTTCGCGGCTAACGGGACTGGCCGAGAACATCTTCGGGAGGGGAATATCCGGTATATCGTATTTGAATACTTTGGTCGTGCAGCTAGGCAACATTGCCAAAAAAAGAATCAAGATAAGCAGGCGTGACCCAATGTCACGGCGCCCTTTTGCGAAAGACACCAACCGATAGCCGAAGCTAGAGCAGAAAGACAGGAGGATGCGCAAAAAATTGATCCTCATGAATGAAATGGGTGATATGGACGGCGAAAGGAATGTATTGCATATCGACCAAGGCCACGCCGAAGGCGCAGAGCAGCGCAAACAGCAGCTAGCTCATCGAGCGCCAGCCGCCCATCCTGGGGATGATGCACGATCCGCGAACCCGGACGCACGCGACCTCACCTGAGAGGCCGCCGTGGTCAGCACCTCGATCCCCGCGCCAGGGCGATGCGCCTGCTCGCTCAGCGTTCGCCGCCAGGCCTTGGCGCCGGGGCAGGCGTGGAAGAGGCCGAGCAGGTGCCGCGTCATCGATGCCAGCGGCACACCCTCGGCCAGTTGGCGCTCGACATAGGGCAGGAAAGCGGCCAACGCCTGTTGCGGCGTCGAGACCGGATTCGCGGTGCCGAAGAGACGCCGGTCTGCATCGGCCAGCAGCCAGGGGTTCTGATAGGCCTCGCGGCCGATCATCACGCCGTCGAGCGAGGCCAGTCGCTGCTCGACCTGCTCCAACCGAGTGACGCCACCGTTCAGCACCATCGGCAATGTTGGAAACTGCTGCTTCAGCGCCAGCACCCAGTCCCAGCGCAGCGGCGGCACCTCGCGGTTCTCGCGCGGACTCAAGCCCTGCAGCCAGGCCTTACGGGCATGCACGATCAGCGCATCGCAGCCGGCTGCGGCTACCTGTTCGGTAAAGGCGACCAGCTCCTCGTAACTATCGCGATCATCGATCCCGATGCGACTCTTGACCGTGACGGGGATCGCGACCGCCGCCTTCATCGCTGCCACGCAGTCGGCCACCAACGCCGGCTCGGCCATCAGGCAGGCGCCGAAGCGCCCATTCTGTACCCGATCCGATGGGCAGCCGACATTGAGGTTGATCTCATCGTAGCCCCAGTCGGCGCCCATCCGCGCGCAGCGTGCCAGCTCGGCGGGATCGGAGCCGCCGAGTTGCAGGGCGACGGGGTGCTCGGCCGGATCGTAGCGCAAGAAGCGCGCGCGATCGCCGTGGATCAGCGCACCGGTGGTGACCATCTCGGTGTAGAGCAGTGTGTGCCGCGATAGCCGTCGCGCAAAGTAGCGGAAGTGGCGATCCGTCCAATCCATCATCGGCGCGACGGACAGCGTTCTAGCCAATAGATTCAACGAACTCAACGCGCCTCTGCCGTGCTGCCCTTGATCGGTGCGATTGGCTCGGCGCGGCC
>PWTO01000024.1 GCA_003562815.1 Chromatiaceae bacterium
GCGTTTGATCTTGCTGAGGTCGGTGTCGATGCAGAAGATTTCAGGCGCTCTTCCCGGAATCTGGACCAAGCTGTGGGACGAGTAGACCTGGATCAAGGTACCGTCCTTGCGCATCAGCGCGATTTCGCCATCCGGAATCGGCTCGCCGGTTTCGGCTACCTGGTCGATCTCGGCCCGGACCCTGGCTTGCAACGCGGGTGGGATGATGAGATCGAGCAGATTGGCACCGAGCGCTTCTTTCTCGGTATAGCCATAGAAGGTCTCGGAAGCCTGATTCCAGTAGGTGATGGTGCCGTCCTCAAGAAAGCCCTGCACCGAGACTGTGGCGACATTTTTTAGAATCTCATGAAAGCGCCGCTCGCTTGCCCTGAGCGCCTCTGCGGCGCGCTTCTGCTGCGTAATATCAATCACTGAAACGGTGGTAAACTGAGGCTTGCCATTGTCATCGACGATCAGTTTGAGAGTCATCTCCGAGGGAAAAACCGAACCATCCTTGCGAGCACGTCCGATTTCTTCGGCAACAAATCCGCCTTGGGTATCGAGAAGCGCTAATAATTGCTGCACACGCGGTTGTTGTGCCGCGTTATGCAGGATAAAGAGAGGCTGACCGATAAGCTCTGCGACCGTCCAGCCGTGCATGCGCGCGAATTCTTCGTTCACATACTCCAATATGCAGTCAAGATTGGCAATCGCGACGCCAACATTGGCTTGATCCGCCATGCTGCGGAAGGCCCGCAATGCGTTTTCTTTTTGTTTTTGTTCCGTGATGATTGCGGTATAAACAACAATACCTCCAATCTCATTGTTTTCATTATACCAAGGACGACACTCCCATTGTGTCGAGTCAATTTTTCCATCCGGCCTTACAAAAAAGTCTTCATCGTTTTTCAGTACCTCGCCGTTTAGTGCCCGTTGATGAACGTCGCGCCATTTTTGCGGGATCTCGGGAAAAATGTCATAATGATGGCGGCCAATGACATGCGTGTCCTTGATACCGTAATCGCTTAGGAAGCGCTTGCTCACATAAACGAAGTTCAGATCGTTATCGAAGACCGCGATTTCGCTATTGCTATTTTCGACGACATAACGCATCAAATCACGAGCATGCTTGATTTTTTCCTCGTTTTCCCGTCGAATGGCCGCCAGTTCGTCATGACGCCTTCGCCGATGGGCCTGGACGCGGCCAGCGTCGCCGCGTCCCAGGGCGCTGGCGATCATGTCGGCGATCATCCGCAGCATAGCGAGCCTTCAACTCGGACAATCCTCAATGCAGGCGCATCGGCTGCCCACCAAGTTCATCGATGATCCGCGTCACGGCGGCGATCTGCTCGGCATCGTCGGAGACCTCGACGAAGCGGCGCAGATCGCCGAGCGCCGCCGGGGCATAGTCGAGATCGCGGTAGAGCAGCCCGCGCTCGCGCAGCTCATCGGGCAGATCCGGCGCCAATGTCAGCGAGGCGGTCAGCGCCGCGAGCTGATTGATGTGCTCGCCGCGCTCGCGATAGATGCCGATCAGGTTGCGCAGCATACGCACCAGGATCTCGCGCTTGGTCGCCGGGCGCAGCAGCGCCGGATGGCTTTGAATCCTCAGCGTGCCTTGACCGTAGAGATCGGCTAGGCGCTGATCGAGTTCGGACTCCGGCAGCGCCACGCCGCCGGCGTAGACATCCAGCATCAAGGCGGTATCGCCGCGACCGATGCGAACCAGGAAATGACCGGGAAAACCGACCCCATAGGCCGGCAGGCCGAGGCGGCTGGCGATTTCGACATAGAGCACCGAGAGCGTGATCGGAATCCCGAGCCGGCGGTCCAGCACCTGATCGAGGAAGCTGTTGCGCGGGTCGTAGAAGTCCTCCTGATTGCCAGCGAAGCCGTGCTCCTCGAACAAAAACCGGTTCAACGCGCGCACCCGATCGAACAGATCGGCCTGTCGGAGCACGCGGGCGCCGGCCTCGGCGGTCAGCCGATCGAGCGCCGCCAGCGGCTCGTCGGCCGCCAGCCCCTGCTGAAACAGTCCACTCACCGCGAGCGCACCGGCGGCCAGATCGATTCCGTCATCGGGTTGCTGTGCGAGCTGCGCGAAGACTTGCTGTGCGTGGGTCATCGGTTCCTCCTGTCAAAAGGCATCATTCAGCATAGACAGATTGGGGCTTTGGCGTGCCAAGCGATAGTATTCGCCCTCGCAGTGGGCCAAGCCGATTGTATGCCGTGCCTGTGGCGATGTCATCGAGCAGCACGGGACCACCCGTTCGATTAAAAACACCGAGAACACTTCAGATTACGATGAGAAAGACCGCGCTGAACAAGATTCGACGCCGCTTTAGCGACGCCTATCGCGCCCGCAACTATGCCGATTGCATTCGCCTGGCAACCGAGGGTTTGCGGCTGGCCGAGGCCAGCCAAGAGGTCGCGACCCAAACCTTGATGCTGGTGTGGTTGGGCGAGAGCCATTGGCAGCGCAAAGAGACCGAGCACGCGGTCGCGGCGCTGAGCCGCGCGGCCGAAGCCGGTCCGCCGGCCGATCCGAGCGATGTCTTCAATGCCCTCTCGACGCTGCTGAGCATCGCGGTTCTCGAACGTCCGCTGGCCGAAGCCAAGGCGCTGATCGCGCGCGGGCACGCGCACTTGCAGCGCCACGATCAGCAGCGCTCGCGCCACATGCTCGACTTCAGCGAGGGCGATCTCGCGGCCCGGCGCGGCGACTGGCATGCGGCGCTCGAGCACTATCGCGCGGCCCACGCGCATCAGCACGACGATACCGGCTCGCCGCGCTTCACCCTCGTCTCTTATCAGATCAAGCTCGCCGAGGCCAGCTTCATGCTCGGTGACGCCAAGGCGCTGAGCGATTGGTGCGCGCAGATCGATGCCGCGCCCAAGCTCGTCGAGGGCGATCGCCTGCGCGCCGAGCAGGTGCGTCTGCTCTGCTATCGCGCCGGCATCGCCGAGCCGGCCGGGGCGCGCGGTGGCGCGGTGGCCACAGCCCGCCGCCTGCTGCGCTGGCTCGAGGAGATCGGCGGCCATCAGGCCGACTTCGCGCGCGATGCGATGCAGGTGCTGCTGCGCGCGGGCGATTGGCTGAGCGTCGAGACCTGGCTCGACTATCCGGGTATTGGCGACGATCCGCTAATACGGGGCGATCTGCATCTGGCGCGCGCGCGCCAGGCGCTCGGTTTGCCGGCGCGCGATCCAGATTGGCCGAGTCCGCCCTCGCAGAGCGACAGGGTGGATCGCGTCGGCAACGTCAATCCCGCCAAGGCCAAGGGAGCGTTGGAAGCGGCACGCGCGCAGTATGCCGGCAAGCAGGCCTGGGCCGAGCGTGAGGACCGGCGCCTAGAGACCGACGATCACCAGCAACGGCTCGCGGCGCGGCTGCGGCAGGTCGAGGCCCTGGCCCCTTTTCACTGCTGAGCAGGTTCAGATCGGGCCTGCCTGTGGCATCCTAGCCGGAGACATGAGCTTGCCCCTGACACGAAAAGACATGAACACGATCGCCAGCCCAATACGCTTGGTTTTACTCTGCCTCGCCCTTGCCGCCAGCGGCCTCCTGCAGGCCTGCGATCCCGGTCCATCCGAGCCGGCCGCCGGCTTCGAGATGCCCACATTTTCCGATCCGCTGCTCGCCGAAGGGCGCTCGGTGTGGATGGGTACCTGCCGCGCGTGCCATCTGATGGGCGCCGGCGGTGCGCCGGCGGTGACGGATTATCCCAACTGGCAGCCACGGATCGCCAAGGGCTTGCCGACCCTGTTTAAGAGCCCGCTGCACGGCATCAAGGATGAAGACGGCCAGTACAAGATGCCACCGCGCGGCGGCAATGAGCGCCTGACCGATCGGCAGATCGAGGCTGCGGTCGAATACATGGTCGCCTCGGTTGAATTTCTCCACCAGCAAGCCAACCGCCACTGAGCGAGGGCGACGCGTACGCCCAGCACTCCGGCCTACCCGGTTGGCGTTGGCGGGCGCAGCAGTCCAGCCAGGGTCGCGCGGCCCGAGCGCGCGGCGACCCGCAGCAATCTGAGCAAGATCAGCGCGGTCAGAAAGGCATCGCCGGGGGCCGTGTGGCGGTCGTGCGGGACGACCCCGAAGAAGCGGCACAGCCCATCCAAGGAGAGATCCTCAAGCCCAGGCGCAGAGCCGAAGGCACCGTCCTCGATCAGGGCCAGGGTCAACTGACCTGTATCCAGGTGCCGATTGCGCAATCGATCCTCGCCATAGCGCGCCAAGGCGGCATCGATCATCGCCAGATCATGGCCGATATGATGGCCGACGATGACCCCATCGCCGAGATAGCCGAGTAGGGCCGAGAGCGCCTCGGATTCGTCCAGCGCGTACTGGGTCTCGCTGCGGGTGATGCCGTGCACCAGGGTCGCGGCCGTGTTGAAGCGCACGCGCAACAGAACCTCAAAGCAGTCGCCGAGATCGATCTGCCCCTCGGTCACCGCCACCGCGCCGATGCTGACGATGCGATGGCGCTTCGGATCGAGCCCGGTGGTCTCGCAATCGAGCACGCAGAAGCGTACCTGCTCAAGCCTCTGCTCATCACGCCAGGTGTGCGCGAATGCCGAGCGGTAGTCGATCAAGGTCGATGCGAGCGCGGGGGTGTCGGTCATCTCGGCATCACTCAGCGTCTTGGCGCGACACCGTAGCGCTTACCCATGTATTCCATCAGCCCGAGCACGGTGCGAAA
>PWTO01000155.1 GCA_003562815.1 Chromatiaceae bacterium
CACGAACACGAGTTCGCCCTCGCTGCGACCGCTGTCGACGCCGGCCTGTGTGACACGTCCAACCGACTCATAACCCGGCACCAGCGGGTAGCCCATGCCGGGAAACACCGGCATGCGCCCGGTCCAAAGCAGCCGCTCGGTGCCGGTGCTGATGCCGCTGTAGTCGATTTCGACGACGCAATCGGTATCGCCCGTCGGGGTCAGCGCGACGCGTCTGACCGCGAGCTGCCGTGGTTCATCGAGGACGACGGCTAAGGTAGAGAGTTCGGACGAGGCGTTCACGATGTTGCGTTACAGTCTCTTTGGTTAAGTGTCAGTCTAGCTTGACTCGATGTTATGTCAAGTCTGATTTACACATCAACTGTCAACCAGGATTGACCGTTCGGGGTCTGATTGACGTATCGCAAGAGGGCGCATCAAACGGCGGTCGCGACCAAGAGACGGGTCTGCATCGGGCGGCGGGTGCGCCGCAATTGGATGCCACCGAAACCGGCCTCACGCAGCATCGCCTTAAGCTCATAGGGTGGCCGTGGTCGGCCACTGCCCATCGCCAGCAGATAGAGGCCGAAGTAGGCATCGCCGATCGGCTCCGCGCCCGGCGTCTCGGCCATGGGTTCGGCCAGTAGCAGGGTGCCGCCCGGCTCTAGCGCCGCCCGCACCGCTTGCAAAATCCGCAGCGCCTTGTCGTCGTCGTGGTCGTGCACCACTCGCACCAGGGAGCAGAGATCGGCCCCTTTCGGCAACGGCGTGCGCAGCAGATCGCCGCCGACGGCCTCGGCGCGCTCGCCGAGCCCCAGGGCCTCAAAGCGCTGTTGGGCGCGCTCGGCAACCGCTGGCAGGTCGAACAGGCGTAACTGTAGATGCGGCCAACGGTCGGCGACGGCAAGCAGGAAGTTACCCTGACCGCCGCCAACATCCATCAGGCAGCGATGCGCCCGCAACGAATAGGCATCGAGCACGTCGCCAGCGACAAAGGCATTCGAGACACTCATCAGCTCGCTGTATTCCGACACCGAGGCATCGGCCTCTTGCGCCGGATCGAGCGAGCTGGCATAAGCCCAATAGCGGCCCAGCTCGGTGTCGGCCCGATCGCTGCGCAGCAGCGCCAGCGGATCTTCGAGGTCGCGATAAAGCATCTGATGATGCTTGACCATGGCGGCGATGCCCGGATTGGCGCGCATCGCCGCGCCCTGCTGACCAAGGCCGAAGCGCAGCGCGCCCTCGTTATCGACACCGCGCCGCTCCAGCAGATCCAGCGCCACCGCCGCGCGCAGTAGCCGATCCGCCCGTGGTTCGGTCATCCCCATGCGGAGCGCCAGCGCCGAGAGTGTCAACGGCCCTTCGGCCAGATGATCGATCAGCTCGAGTTCGACACAGGCATAGAGGATCTGCGAGTAGACGAAACCGGCGGTGACATCGAAAAGCGAGCGCGCTCGGCGCCGCGCGATCGGGCGCGTGAGCGGAAAATCGGCCGCCCAGCGCTGGAAACCGGGACGCGCAATCAGGCGATTACGCCATTCGCGCCAATCGAAGGTCACTTTCATGCGCGCTGCTCAGTCGCCTGCAGCGGCTAGGCGCTGCGCGAAATCCTCGGCCATCGGCGACGGCAGCAGGCGCTGCATCTCGCCGACCACCAGCGCCCGCAGTTTCTCAGCGCCGGGACAGGTCGGGATCGACTCCAGCGCCTCGCGAATCAGGCCGACCAAGCGCTCAAGGGCGCCATCGACGCCCAGCACGGCGACCGCGCTCGGACGCGCATGCGCCGCATCCTGCCCCACCGGCTTGCCGAGTTCCTCGGCATTGCCGGCAACGTCGCGCAGATCGTCGGCCACCTGATAGGCCTCGCCCAGGTTCGTCCCTAGGGTGCGCCACTCAGCCGGGTTGCGTCCTGCGGCTGCAGCGCCGGCCTCGGTCGCGGCGGCGAACAGCGCCGCCGTTTTCTGCCGGTGATAGTCGCTGAGATCGACCTGCTCCTCGCACTCCCAGGCCTGACCGGCAACAATGCCATCCTTGAGGCCAACCGCCCGACCCACAATCATCAACAATGGGGCCAGACGCTCGGGATGACGCAAGGTATGCCAGGCAAGATTCTCGAACGCAAGCACGATCAACCCATCCCCGGCCAGCACCGCGAGCCGCTCGCCATAGGCACGATGCACCGAGGGTTGACCGCGACGCATGTCGGCATCATCAAAGCACGGGAGATCATCATGCACCAGCGAGGCGCAATGCAGCAGCTCCAACGACGCGGCGGCCGCATCGGTCACGACTGGCACATCGTCGCCGCAGGCCAGGGCGACGGCGAGGCAGAGACGAGGACGCACCCGCGAGGCCGGCGTCAGCACGGCATGGCGCACGGCTTGGCGCAGCAGCGGCGGCGATTCATCGCCCATCCCCTTGGCGATGGCGGCCTCTAGGGCCTGCTCGATCCGCTGCAAGGCATCCATTAGTGCATCCTCGGTATGATGTTGATGGGTCATCGGGTTGTCGAGCGGTCACCCGCGTTCGGTCATGTAAGATAGTCAGCTCCCTAGGGAGCGTCAAACGACCGGGATCAACTCTCGCGTCGATAACACACTAAAAGAGCGCTGATCGATGCGAGGTAACAGGTGGCAACGGATCGAGTCGTAATCGTAGGGGCCGGCATCGGCGGGCTCGCCTCGGCCATCGAGCTTGCGGCGCGCGGGCTCGCCGTGACGGTGCTCGAACGCGCCGATGCACCGGGCGGCAAGATGCGCGAGGTTCAGGTCGGCGGGTTGCCGAGCGACGCCGGCCCCACGGTGCTCACCATGCGCTGGGTGTTCGAGGCCATCTGCGAGGCCGCCGGCAGCTCGCTTGAGGTCGAGGTCGACCTCGAGCAGGCCGAGGTCTTGGCGCGCCACGCTTGGAGCGCCAATGAGCGCCTGGATCTGTTCGCCGACCTCGAACGCTCCGCCGACGCCATCGCCGCCTTCTCCGGCCCGGCCGAGCGGCAGCGCTTCCTCGCCTTCAGCGCGGATGCCAAGGCGATTTATCGCACCCTCAAGGACCCCTTTATCAGCGCCACGCGACCCAGCCCGGTTGGCTTGGTGCGACGGGTTGGCCCCGGCGGTCTCGGTGGCCTGATCAATATCAAACCCTTCGCGACCCTGTGGTCGGCGCTTGGCGAACATTTCCGCGATCCCCGGCTGCGCCAGCTCTTTGGACGCTACGCGACCTATTGCGGCTCCTCGCCCTATGCCGCGCCGGCCACGCTGATGCTCGTTGCCCACGTCGAGCAGGACGGCGTCTGGTTGGTCAAGGGCGGCATGCACCAACTCGCGCGGGCCTTTGCCGGACTTGCGCAACGCCTCGGCGTCACCTTTCGCTACCAGGCCGATGTCGATGAGATCGCGCTTGAGCGGGGCCGTGTCCATGGGGTCAAACTGACCGATGGCGAGCGCATCCCCGCCGATGCGGTCATCATCAACGGCGACACCAACGCCGTGGCTGCCGGTCTTTTCGGCAAGCGGGTCAGTCGCGCCGTGCCTGCAACGCCACCGGCGGAGCGTTCCCTCTCGGCAGTGACCTGGAATCTGGTCGCCAAGACCGAGGGCTTCCCGCTGAGCCGGCACACGGTCTTCTTCTCCGGCGATTACCAGGCCGAGTTCGACGACATCCTCCTGCACCAACGCATCCCGCGCGCGCCTACCGTCTACCTCTGCGCGCAGGACCGCGACGCCCACGACGGCCCGGCCCCCGAGGGTCCAGAGCGGCTGCTGTGCCTGGTCAACGCGCCGGCCATCGGCGACACCCATTCCTTCAACTCTGCAGAGATCGAGCAATGCGCCCAGAGCACCTTCGGCCTATTGGAACGCTGTGGCCTGCACATCCAGCAGGCCCCCGAGCATGCCCAGGTGACGACACCGACGGTTTTCGAGCAACTGTTCCCGGCCACCGGGGGCGCCCTGTACGGCCGCGCGTCCCATGGCTGGATGGCCTCCTTCTCGCGACCGGGGGCGCGCACCAAGATCCCGGGGCTGTATCTGGCGGGGGGCAGCGCGCATCCGGGGCCGGGGGTGCCGATGGCGGCGCTCTCGGGGCGATTGGCGGCCGCCAGCTTGACGGCGGACCGCGTTTCGACCAAGCGCTGAGGCCGAATAGCTATCATTGGTGGTACGTCGATGCGCTGAGCGAGGATGGCGACTATGGCATCACCCTCATCGCCATGATCGGCAGCGTCTTCTCGCCCTACTACGCCTGGGCCCGACGCCGTGGGCTCGGTGACCCGACGCACTTCTGCGCGCTCAATGTCGCCCTCTACGGCAAGGATCGCACCGCCTGGGCGATGACCGAACGCGGGCGCGGGCAGTTGCAACGCAGCGCGCGCACGTTGGCGATCGGCCCGAGCCGGGTCGAGTGGGACGGCTCAGCGCTGACCTTCCACATCGACGAGCGCGGTGCGCCGCTGCCCAAGCGCATTCGCGGCGTCGTGCGCGTGCAGCCGCAGACCCTGACCCAAGGGCCGATCGACCTCGACCCCGCCGGGCGCCACCGCTGGTGGCCGATCGCCCCCGAGGCGCGCGTCGAGGTGAGGCTGGAACACCCCGCCTTGCGCTGGTCCGGCGCTGGCTATCTCGACAGCAACAGTGGCGACGAACCGCTCGAAGCCGGGTTTCGCCAATGGGATTGGTCGCGCTCGAAGCTGCGTCAGGGTGCCGCCGTACTCTACGACATGACGTTTATCGACGGCAGCCGCCGCGCACTGGCCTTGCGCTTCGATGGCCACGGCAACAGCGAAGCATTCGAGCCACCGCCATCGACGCGCCTGCCCAACACCTTCTGGTGGCGCATCCCACGCGCCATCCAGAGCGAGGCGAACGGCCACACCAAGATCCTCGAAACGCTTGAGGACACGCCCTTCTACGCGCGCTCGACCGTCAATGCCCAGCTCCTCGGCGAGCCGGTCATCGCCTTCCACGAGAGCCTGGCGCTGACGCGTTTCGACACGCGCTGGGCGCAGATGCTATTGCCGTTTCGGATGCCACGCATCACGGCGAATCACCAGGGTCGGTAGGTGAGCCCGGGTATGCTGCGCTCGTTGATCCGCGCGGGCAGATCATGGATGAGCGCTTCGAGTTCCGCGCGGTTGACGTAGCGACCGAACGAGGCCTTGGCAGCATCGAGCGGAACCTCGACGTAATAACGCTGCCGATCGGGCTCCGGAAGCACCTGCAGCGTGTTGTCCTCGGCATCCAAAATGCCGAGGTAGTCATCCTCGGATTGCAGGCGATCGAGCATCTGCTCGCAGATCGCCTTGGCGCTCATCTCCACCGCACTCGTCGATGAAAGGCGCTCGCCAGAACGGTTGATCAAGTAGAAGACACGAAAACGCATGGTGGTGTTATCTCGCGACGCCGATCGCCAATCGACACCCAAGCCTCTGATAGTATCATCAGATTGACTGTGCTGAATATCAGACGTTGCGGAGCAACCTCATGGCGTTTCTCAAACTCAAGCTGCACTGGCAGATCCTGATCGCCCTGGCGCTGGCCATCAGCGTCGGTCTGCTGGTCGGCGAGTACGGCCACCTGTTCGGCGTGACGTTCACGGCCATCTTCGACTTCATCGGCGAGCTCTTCCTGAACGCGCTGAAGATGCTCATCGTGCCGCTGATCGTCTCCTCGATCGTCGTCGGCGTGGCCAGTATCGGCGACTCCGACAACCTGGGACGGCTCGGTGCCAAGACCATCGGTTACTACGCGCTGACCAGCCTGCTGGCTATCCTGGTCGGCCTCAGCGTGGTCAACCTGATCCAACCGGGCGTGGTCGAGGGCAGCGCGCAGGAGGTCTTCGGCCTCAGCGCCGATGCCGCCGAACTCGAAGCCCAGTTCGCCGACAAGGGCGCCGATGACATCGTCGCCATCTTCCTGCGCATGATCCCGACCAACGTCGTCGATGCGGCTGCCAATACGCAGATGCTCGGGTTGATCTTCTTTAGCCTGCTGTACGGGTTCTTCATGACCCGGATCGCGAATCAGTACGCCGAGGCGCAATACAATTTCTTCAACGGCATGTTCCAGATCATGATGAAGATCACCGATCTGGTGATGCGCTTCGCGCCGCTCGGCGTCTTCGCCTTGGTCGCCAGGACGGTCGCCAGCACCGGCCTCGACGCCTTCATTCCGCTGGCGCAATTCTTCTTCAGCGTGGTGCTGGCGCTTGGACTGCACGTTCTCGTCACCCTGCCGCTGCTACTGCGTTTCCTCGGCGGCGTCAGCCCGCTACGCCACTATCGCGCCGTCAGCCCGGCGCTGTTGACTGCGTTCTCGACCGCGTCCTCCTCGGCCACGCTGCCATTGACCATGGAATGTGTCGAGAAGAACGCCGGGGTTTCGAACAAGACCACCAGTTTCGTGCTGCCGCTCGGTGCCACCATCAACATGGACGGTACCGCGCTCTATGAATGCGTGGCGGTGCTCTTCATCGCCCAGGCCTATGGCATCGAGCTGGGACTGGCGACGCAGTTCATCGTCGTGCTGCTGGCGCTGCTGACCTCGATCGGGGTCGCCGGCATCCCGGCCGCGAGTCTGGTCGCGATCGCGATTATCCTCTCCGCAGTCGGCCTGCCGCTGGAAGGGATCGGCTTGCTGCTCGCAGTCGATCGCATCCTCGACATGTTACGCACCGCCGTGAACGTGGCCGGCGATTCTGCCGGCGCGGTGATCATCGCCAAGTCCGAAGGCGAGCAAGGCATCCTTGAGCAAGAGCCGGGCGCGGCGTCGGCCTAGCTGGAGCGGCGTCGGCTTAGCCGCCGAGCCTAAGCCCTAGCCGCCCTGCCCGCCCCAGACCTAGGGCGCGGTCGCTGGGGCCCGCGAATGGCATGCCGATGGTCATCGCCGGCAAGCGCCCGAACCTCACGAGGATGCGCCGTCGCGGCCTGCGCGCGCGGCGAGCGCTGCTCGTGATCGTTCAACCCTCGCCCGCGAGGATGCGCTCGGCCGTTCCCGGCTCGAGGCCGAATTCGTCCTCGACCATCGCATTCCAAGCCTCGCGCTTGAAGGTCTGCTCGGTCGGCACATGCCGATGCACCAGGTTGTAGTGGCAGTCGATACAGCTTTTGCCCTCGGTCTCCTCCCGATGGATCGCCGCCGTGTTCGCCCGCTGACCCTGGATGGCCTCCAGAGTATGGCAGCGCTGGCAGGTCGCCGACTCACGCCGGCTGAACCAGGCACGCGAGGCAAAGGCCGCCTCGGGCAGGTGCAGCAGGTTGACCACCGGATCATCGTAATCGGGTCCGAATAACTGCTTGAACAGATCCTGGATGCCGACGATATGGTCGTAGGTGGCCATGATCAGGCCTTCCGAGACATGACAATCGCCACAGCTCGCGCGCACCCCGGATGGCGAGTTGTAGTGCGGGGTGTCCTGGTAGCTGACCTCGGCGTAAGTCATCGAGTGACAGGTGGTGCAGAAGGCGTTGGTGCTGGTGTAGTGATCGAACTCGATCAGAAAGAACATGAACGCGACGCCACCGAGCCCCCCGGCAACGAGCGCGAAGAGCACATGACGGGTGATGAACCGCGACGCATTGAGTTTGATCATTGGTCGTCGCCCTCCTCGTCTTCGCCTTCGTCCTCGTCAGCGGGAGTGGCCGCAGCAGGCTCCGGCTCCGGCTCGGATTCTGGCTCAAGCTCCGGTGCCTCGGGCTGGGGCGGCATCCAGCCCAGGATCGGATTGCCCTGAGCGGTCTCGTTCAGCCACGCGTGCTGACCGCTGGCGGCTAGGATCGGATCGATGATCTCGGCCGCCTGATCCCCGGCGACTTCACGCGCTTGCGGGAGAAAGCGGCTGTAGAAGTTGCGCCCGACGAGGTACATCCCCTCCCACCAGGCGTGATTGGCACTCATCATCGAGGCACCGTGGCGCGCGCGTGCGCCCTCGTCGTGCCAGAGTTCCCAGTAGGTGAACTCGAGCGGCTCGTCGAACGGCAGTGGGGTGAGCAGGCCGCGCTCGTAGAGCGCCATCATGATCGCCTGCGCGGGCTCGCCAAATTTGCTGTTGTAGAGGTCGACCACGTCATCGAACTGCCTCATGAAGCTCTCGGTAAAGGCCTTGCCGTGGCACTCCAGGCACACCAGGCTCATCACCCCGCGCCGGCGATCCGGCGCGATCACGGCGCGCACCTTGCCGATGCTGCCGTCGGGCTTTTCAAGCTCGCTACCGCGCCGTGGCGGCGCCTCGGTGTCGGGCCGTTCGAGCTTGCCGCCGTCCTCGAACAGCACCAGGTACTGCTTGTGCGAGACCGGCTGATTGAGGTTCCAGGCATTGCGCAGGCCAACATCGTGCGTGGCCGGAATGTTGCCGGCCGCGCCCATGTGACAGGTGGTGCAGGTGGGCGCCGCCGTGTAATCCCGGCCGGCGATCCAGGTCTCGCCATCGAGGTTCATCTGATCGCGTTGCGCGGCGTAGAACATGCCGTGTTTGGAGGCCTCGAACACCTCCTTGTCCGGCGAGTCGGGGCCGGAATGGCAGCGCACGCAGGCGCTCGGCTCGCGCGCCTGCGCCTTCGAGAAGGCGTGGCGACCATGACAGGAGGAGCAGGAGCCCTTGGAGCCGTCCGGGTTGATCCGGCCGATGCCCGAGTTGGGCCAGGTCGCCGGGTCCAGGGTGCCGTCGCCGAGCACCTTGACCCGCGAGCCGTGACACTGATCGCAGCCCGCCGCTTGCATCGCACCGCCGGTCATTCGATGCGCCAGCGCCGGGATGCGGGTTTTGATCTTCGCGTAGGCCTCGGCATGCACCGAGCCGGCCTGCTCCTCGTATTCCTTGGTGTGACAGCGCCCGCAGTCTTTAGGCGAGACGATGGTGGCGATGATCTCGCCCTCGTGTTCCATCGCATCGACATCCGCAGCCTTGGCCTGGTGGCAATCCAGGCAATTGACCCCGGCCTCGCGATGGGCGCTCTCATGCCATTGGCGCGTGAGTCCGGCGGATGATTTCTCATGGCAGCTCACGCAGCGCTCGCCGGCGGGATTTCCCCAATGCTCGGGGGAGAGTTCGACCTTGGCCGCGTTCGCGGCGCCCGCCGCGAACAGCACGCAACAGCCGCCCAGAATCAGGTGCAAAGGGATCAGGATCAAGGAACGCGAAAATGGTAACGACGACATCATCGACACGGGCCTCATCAGGCTACAAGACAGGCAAAAAGGGACGGATCGAACGAGCCTATCAGCAAAAAGATAAGCAAATGCTTATTTGCTAAATCACTGAAATAGCTCACTCCATCACCATTGATCAAGCCCCGATTACAGCAGCATCCAATACGAGCAGCAATCCAAGGTATTGACCTCGGACATACTCGCAACCGATCATGCCGTCTGAAAATCGTCGATGACGTTTGTCGTCGACTCGACAACCAAAAGCTGACTCCCGAAGGAGGATGTCCCTGATGTTGCGTTCCGTGTTTATCCATGCCCTGGCCGCTAGCGCGCTGCTGCTCGCGACCGCGCCCAGCCTCGTCCTCGCCGACGACGAGCCCATCCATCACGTCTCGTCCGAGGTGTGCTCGAATTGCCACCAGGAGATCTATCGGCAGTGGAAGGGCTCGATGCATGCCAACAGCACCGCGCTCAAGGACCCGATCCACGGCGCCTTCTACGAGATGGTCGCCGGCTCCCCGACCGAGGAGGGCGTGCTGCACAAGGCCTCGGGCAAGTACCCCATCTGCCTGCAGTGTCACGCACCCAACGCCGCACTCGACCAGCGTACCAAGCTCGACGCGAAGGTGGCCTATAACGAGGGCGTCAACTGCATCGCCTGTCATACCTTGAAGCACTACAAAGGCATCGAAGGCGAGGACGGCAAGCTACGGCTCGGCATGCAGGCTTATGAACGCTCCGAGAAACTCCAGGCTCCGATCGGCATCAAGGATGGCGTCGCCCAGCTCGCCGCCGCTAGTGGCGACCTCTTCGGCGGAGCCGGGCTCGGCGGCGGCGCGACGCAGACGCCGAACCCGCATCTCGGCGAGCCGATCGTCTTCGATGGCCAGATCATTCCGGCCCTGCCCATGGAAGCCAATCCACGCCTGCTCAAGAGTTCCGACGCCTGCATGGGCTGCCATGATCAGCGCGATAACCCGCACGGCGTGCCGTTGTGCCAAACCGGCAACGAGTTCAGAGCCAGCGGCTCCGAGGTCAACTGCCTCTCTTGCCACATGCCGATTGCCAATGGCATCGCTGACCACAGCATGGGCGGCGGTCATGATCCGGCCATGGTCAGGCGCGCGGTCATCTTCGATATCAACGCGGTAGAAGACGGCGATACGCTCAAGACCACTGTCTACCTGAAGAACCAGTTGCCGCACGCGATGCCGACCGGCGCCCCGTTCCGCAACCTCTACATCAAGCTCACCGCTTATGATGAGCAGGGCGAGGTGATCTGGGAGAATGCCGAGGGTCACCCAGCGGAGTCCGATCCACAGGCCTATCTCTTTTATTCCATCACCGACGACGACGGCATGCCGGCCCCACCCCCCATGGCCACCAAGATCAGCGATGACACCCGCCTCCAGCCGCACGAAGCGCGCGAGCTGGTCTACGACATCCCGGCCGAGGGCGTTGCCCTGGTGCGCGGCGAACTGTTCTACAACCTGCTCTGGCCGAACCTGGTCAAGCGCTTTGACCACCTGCCGAGCGAGCTGACCGCGCCGGTGCTGATCGCCGAGTATGAGCAGATGCTGATAGACATGAACTGAGCGCCGGACAGGTCGGCCTCCACGGCCGACCAGGCTGACTCAGACCGCACCTTCGGGTGCGGTTTTTTTATCGCCCCAGCAGACCGTCGCAGCTGATCAGGCTTTTAAGAACCACCTCATTCGGGCCGGCCCGATCCCAAGCACAGGGTTCATCGTCTGCGCGCGACCAACATACCTTGACCTCGATGCCGAGCGACGACGGCTGCGATGCAGCGGCAAGGTTTGATCGGCGCAAAACCTGATACTCGGAAGACTCGCCGGCAGGGGCCATGCTGCTCTCGTCGGCGAGCGTACAGGTGCCGCTCGACACATGAAAACGCGCCAGGGCGAAGTGGGTTTGCGCCAACTGCATCGCCTCCGCCTCGACCCGAGCGGGCGCGATCTCTTGCAATAAGCGCGCATTCAGACGCGCGAGGCCGAACGCGCCGACGCTCAAGACCACCAGGGCAATCAAGGCTTCAATGAGGCCGAAGCCCCGCGCTGGGGCGGACGGAGGTGCGGTCATCGATCTCATCGCATCAGCGCGCCCTTATCGTGTCGACCAATCGCGCCAGGTGCCAGGCTCGGGGGCCGATGTGCCAATCCGACCGCGAACGCCACCCAGCACCTCCGAGTCGTAGGTGACCAACGCCTCGATGGCCTCTGCTGCTTCTGTCGTCTCCCCGAGCGCGCCTTCGACGATCAAGGCGCCGTGGATCTTGGGGCTGCCCACGAACTCGATCGAGCCTCTCACATAGACCACTCCCCAGATGCGTGGCGCGCCGCCCAGCCAATCGCCATCGATCACCAGCACAATCGGTTGATCCCGGGAGCCGAGGGTCTGCTCGGACGGCAGCACCGTATCGCCCTTGAGCACGATGGCCTCGGCGCGGGCTCCGCCATGCTCGGCGAGGATAGCGGCCTGCTCGGCCGCGATCACCCGCTCCGCCAGGCGTGCTTCGTAGGCGGCGAGATCGGCCACGCCCATGTAATGGCGAAAGAACGTCTCCGCGTCTGTGGCGGTGTCCTTGTGGATCACCGCACTGCTCTTGGCCGCGCTTCTCACCTTGTGACCGACCTTCGGCAGCGCCTGCGTGGCCTGTACGATCAGATGCCGGGCGATCTCGTCATCGCTCCAACCGCAGGCAGCGATCAGCGGTGTGCGCAGATAGCGCGCCTCGGTCGTTGACGAATCGTCCGTCTCAGACGTTGCGGTCGGTTCGCCATCCAGACGATCGCAGGTGGGCGGACCCGGCGCATCGGGACAATTGATCGAGTGCTGTGCGGCATCCTTGGGGTCGCAATAGGCGGCTCGGTAGGTGCCGGTGACCCGATCCGCTAACGGGGCGATCTCATCGGCGACACCGCCTTGGTCGCGATCGATTCCAAGCAGCCGACCCGTATGCGCGTCCCGCTCGGCGAGCAACGAGAGGGCATGCGCCATGCCGGCTTCGGCGGCCAGCAAGGCCTGGCGCGCGCGGTGCTGATTCGCCGCCATGCGCCGATCCATCTGCGTGGTGCGCGAGACGCCGATCGACAGGAGCGTGGCCAGGCTCAAGACCAAGACCGTCACCGCCAGCGTCGTCGCCCCGGTTTGAAGGCGTGGGAGGCGAACGCGGACGCATGGAATCATCAACGCCGCTCAGTCCGAGGCCGGGATGCGCACGACCCGATGATTGCGCACGAACACCGCTTGCGTCCGGCGCGCGTGGATCGTCGCATCCTGGGTCAGCGATCCTTCGAGGGTGATGTGGACCAGTCGGGTTTCGATCAGCTCAATCGGTAAGGCCGTGTCCGATGCCTCCGCGCTGGCCGCCTGATGGTCCGCCTTGGCGGCCTCATAGAGCGCAACCTCGGGCTGACAGCGCTGCCCCTCGGCGCTCGCGCCGGTGTCGCGACGACGACAGTGGTAGTCGATCGAGAACACCGGCTCCTCGCGCGCGATGCGCACGCTCGCCGGATCGGTCAACCCGTGCCATTGACCGCCGCTGTTGCACGCTTTGAGATCGCCGCCGCCTTGTCGCACCTTGAGGATGTGGTCATCGACCTTGAAACCGAACAGTTCGTAGGAACCGCTGATCTTATCATCAGCGTCGTGTTTCCAAGACCCATCCTGATTAGCGTCATAGGTGAAGACGAGACAGGAACCGCCTTCGAACAGCGCCAAGTCGGAGACACCGGGTTCGGTGAACGTCGGGCCACCGAAACCGGCGCGCCGAATATCGGTGACCATCATATCCATCGCGGCGCGCAATTCGGCATTCAAGCGCGCCGCGCCCAGAATATCGGCGGCGTAGCGCAGATTGACCGTGTACAGGGTCAGTGCCGAGAGCATGACGAGCAGACCCACCGTCAGCCCAATCATCAACTCGACCAGCGACAACCCGGTTTGCTGGCTTGACCGGCACCGGATGCGGAGGATTCCCGACCGGCGCCGGCTCATGGGCATTTGGGTAGCCCCAGGAAATCATCCGAGCACAGCGCCACCCGCCCGAGTGATGACACCCGAATGTTGATGCGCGAGGCATCCGCCCCGCTGAGCCTGAGGGTACCGGGGGTTGTGCATTTGCCGAGCTTGCGCTCGAACCGATAAGAGGCGCGGTTCGAGGCCAGCGCGACGCCCGGAAAGCGCTCGCTGGTAAGGCTGTGCTCTTGCTGATCCACCCCGCCATACTGGCACGCACCCGCCACCGCGCAATCGCAGTCGAGGTCGTTGGCGATCGCGAGGCACCAGCCATCGCCGGCCGGCCCAGCCTCGCCGGCGCTGACGACGACGAAGAGATCGCGATACTGCTTGATCGCCTCCGAGCGCGCGAACTGCAGCAGTGAATAGACCGCCTCGGCGCCATTGCGCAACCGCGCCCGCTCCTGGCTGCCCTGAAAGGACGGGATACCGATGGCCAGGAGGAGCGCTAGCAGACCCATGGTGACGAGTAACTCGATGAGCGAGAGGCCCACGCATTTGCAACCAGTGCATCCAACGCCTCCAGCGCGACGGCGACGTCGTAGCCGGTTGCGCCGCCTGCCGCGCGTCATCGGCATCACCTCATCCAGCAGTCGGCCGGTGTCTTTGCGTTGTTTTGATCCAGGGTCAGTTGTCGACAATCGGTGTCCGCCGACTGCGCGCCTGTGGCCTCGGCTTCAAGGACATAGGAGGTGGTATCGGCACTGAGGATACTAAACGCGTAGTCATCATTCTCGGGCAGCGCGCAGTCGCCGTCGCTCAGGCAATCGGCATAGCTCGGATGCCGCAGGCGATGGCGCTCGAGCGCCTGTTGCAGCTCAAGCAACCCGGTCTGGGCCTGCACGCGCCGCGCGCTGATCACATAGCCCTGATAGCTCGGATAGGCCAGCATGGCGAGCAGGCCGACGATGGTGAGCACGACCATCAGCTCGATGAGGGTGAAGCCGAAGCGCACGCGGGCGCTCCGCTGTCGATGCTCGATCATAGCCCGTCCCCTGTCCGGCGCGGTTGCCGCAATGAAGCGTTCGGCAGCGGCCTGTCTGATGCTTGCCGAGATCGATCCAAATCTTATGATCGCGACGGCCCGCGTGCAAGCCATGCGTCGGCATGGCGTGGCTTGAACTGCTAGACTGTCAAGCGGTTGACTGAACGTTGACGACAAGACAAACGCGCAATGGTGAACGTCTGATGTTTTGGCTTATCGGAATTTGGATATTCATGGGGATTATTTCCGCATTTTGGGCAGTAAGAAAAATGTCGGAAAGCGGCCAAATCGGATTTGCGGGACAACTCATGTTTCTTGTGATTGTGGCGCTTGGACCCATCGGTTTAGTCCTGCAACTGTTGCTTGAAAAGCGGACAGACCATCATGGCTAACGCACACGCCTCCCGTCGCGGTGCCTTTCGGTCGTGATCAAGGCCGCCCTCGTCCAACACCAAAGCCGCGCCAGCGCGCAAGCCACCTGGGAAGCGCTCGCGCGCGCCTGTCGCCAGGCCGAGGCCGCCGGCTGCCGACTGGTGCTCTTGCAGGAGTTGCACAATGGCGATTACTTCTGCCAGCGCGAGGACACGGCGTGTTTCGATCACGCCGAGCCGGTGCCGGGGCCAACCACCGAGCGACTCGGCGCGCTGGCAGCGGAACTCCGCGTGGTCATCGTCGGCTCGGTGTTCGAGCGCCGCGCGGCCGGCGTCTACCACAACACGGCCGTGGTGCTGGATGCCGACGGGCGCTTAGCCGGCGTGTATCGCAAGATGCACATCCCGGATGATCCCGGCTTCTACGAGAAGTTTTATTTCACGCCTGGCGATCTCGGTTTCGAACCGATCGAGACGGCCGTTGGCCGACTCGGGGTGCTGGTCTGCTGGGATCAGTGGTTCCCGGAGGCGGCACGGCTGATGGCGCTAGCCGGCGCCGAGCTGCTGCTCTACCCAACCGCGATCGGCTGGGACCCGCGCGACGACGCCGAGGAGCAGGCACGCCAGCTCGATGCCTGGATGACCGTGCAGCGCGGCCATGCGATCGCCAACGGCCTGCCGCTGCTGGCCTGCAATCGAGTCGGTTTCGAGCCGACGCCCACGGCTCATCACTCAGCCGCTGACACGCTCGCCGCCCGCTCTCCCGAGGATGGTTCGGAGGACGGCATCCACTTTTGGGGCAACTCCTTCGTCTGCGGCCCCCAAGGCGAGATCCTCGCGCGCGCGCCGGCGGACGCAGAAGACCTGCTGATCGCCGAGATCGATCTGCAGCGCAGCGAGCAGGTGCGGCGCATCTGGCCCTTCCTGCGCGATCGACGCATCGATGCCTACGCTGACCTGTCGAAACGCTGGCGCGATTGAGCCATCCGCCAGCGCGCGTCTTGAAGCCAGCCCCACCAACCCCGAGTTTTGCCGGGTTCGCGCTCGGCTCATCAGCGCTCCACCTTCTTTGATCACCAGCCTGCCACGAGATGTCCTCGCCCATGAACGAAACCCAACGCACGATGCGCTCGATCCTGCAACGCATTGCCACCGGCCCCGAGTTGTCGAAGGACATCTCGATGGACGAAGCGCGCCTTGGCATGAATGCCATCCTCGACGGCGCGGTCGATCCGGTGCAGGCGGGCCTGTTCCTGATCGCGCTGCGCATGAAGCGCGAGACCGATGACGAGCAGCGTGGCATCCTCGATGCGGTGCGCGATGCGACCGAGCATGCGGTCGCCGAGGTCGATGAGGTGGTCGATCTCGCCGACCCTTACGATGGCTACAACCGCTGCCTGCCGGCCTCGCCCTTCCTCGCGCCGGTGCTCGCCGAATGCGGCGTGCCGACGGTCTCGCACGGGGTCGATGCGGTCGGACCTAAGTTCGGCGTCACCCATCGGCATGTGCTGCAGGCCGCTGGCAGCGCGGTCGACCTGAGCCCCGCCGAGGCCGCAGCGCGCGTCTCGGACCCGGCCATCGGCTGGACCTACATCGATCAGCGCGCCTTCGCGCCCAAGCTGCACGACCTGGTTCCACTGCGCGGCACCATCGTCAAGCGTCAGGTCATCACCACGGTCGAGGTCATGGCGCGGCCGATCCACGGACGCCAGAAGACGCATCTGGTCACGGGCTATGTACACAAGCCCTATCCGCGCATCTACGCCCTGCTCGCCCGCCACGCCGGCTACGAATCCGCGCTACTGGTGCGCGGCGTCGAGGGCGGCATCATGCCCTCGCTGCGCCAGAACGGGATCTGCTTCAACTATCAGCACAGGGGCGAGGAGCAATCGTTCGACATCGACCCGGCCGAGATTGGCATCGAGCAGACTGTGCGCGCCGTGCCCTTACCGGAGGATCTGCCCACCACGAGCCGCCCGAGCGACGACATCGCCGTGGCCGTCGATGTCGCCGCCACCGC
>PWTO01000301.1 GCA_003562815.1 Chromatiaceae bacterium
CCAATCCAGCCACTCGGTCGCCTGCGTTGCATCCCAGCCGAGCAAGGCCAGCAGACGCGTGTCACGAGCGAGTTCATCAAAGGCAAGTTGCTTGTCAGTGCTGTAGCGCGCGTCCCACAGCAGAAAGAGCAACAAGGCGTAAGCCGGAAACAGGCCCTTTTCCAGCGGTGCACGCGCACGCCGCAACAGCGGTTTTCCATCCTCACCCGGAGCAGCGGTCAGGATGCCGGCATCACCAAAACAGGCGCGTTCGGTATACATGCGCGGCACCAGTGTCGAGAGCCCTTTGAGATAGCTTTTGTTGCCGTGGCGCTGCACCAATAGGCGGTGAAAGGCGGCCTCGGTGAACTGCCCGCCGAGCGATACCGGCCCTTCGGCAAAGAGCGTAAACCAGGGATCGGCCAACCCAACGGCCGGGACGTCATGTCCAGAGCGACGACACAACAGCAAGTGCAGCAACCACAGGGAGAGTGGCTCGCCGAGCAGCGGGTCTTCGCGCACCACGCAGTCGCCGAGCGGCGTCAGCCCGAGTTGCCAGACGCCCTTAGACTTCATTGCCGACACCAGACCCATTCCCAGCGCATAGTGGATCATCGGCTCAACCTTGCCTGTCGACCTCCCCGTCGGGATGCCGGTTTCAGCGCCAATCGATTCCTTATTGCCGCTGCCATTCCGAGCCGCGAATGCAAGCAGCTGTCCCAGCAGCCGTCGATCCGGCAGGAAGGTCTGCGGGAAATTCAGCGGCAGCGGCTTGTCGAATGATGCCGCTTGCATCATCAAGCAGCTCCAAACTTGCGGAGTTCAAGGGCCGTGACCGAGACCAGCAACGGCTTATCCTGCAGGGCTCCGCTCGAGGTCACAACCGGCCCCAGCGACCAGCATTTGCCCTTCTCCAGGCTCGACAGCCGTTGTGCCCAGTCGCCCTTTGAATCGGGTGTGGTCTGCGCTAGCAGTGTCGCGAAACGCTCAATCTCAGTGTCGGCAGGCTTGAAGAACAGCTTATGACCGGCCTGGAACAGGCGGTCGCGTTGCTCTTGATTGAAGTTGCTGGTGGTCTGCGTCGCCAGCAACAGCGACAAGCCGAACTTGCGCCCCTCGCGCAACATCTTGTCGATCGGCGAGTCACTGCGGTGATCCAGGTTCTGTATCTCGTCCAGCACTACCGGAATCGGATGCTTCCTACTGCCGGTATTACAAGCGTGGTCGTACAGATCCCATAACGCAAACTCGGTGACCAGTTTTTGGATCTCGCGCCCTAGCCCTTTCAGTTGCAGCACATGCACCCAATGATCGGGTGAAGTCAACATATCGGACCAAGCAGATTCCTCACCTTCCCGGAAAGGTCTCGCCTTGATGAGGGGCTCCAGCTTGCTCGCCAAGCTCACCCCATAGTTGCTGTCGCCTTCAAGCTGCTTGATCAGTTTCTGCAGCGAGAACTCGCGATCCGTTGTGATTCCAGCTTCCAGCACGCGAATCAGCGTCGAAAACTGCTGATCGCCCATGGTTTCATAGACGGAGGTAAAGATACTTCCGATCCGCGTAGCCACCTGATACGGATTCTCAGAAAACGGCGGCGCATCAGGGTCGATGATCAACTGCTGGCGTCGGAATGGATTCAGCGGCAGCTGATTGGTGGCGACGTAATGGTTCAGAGGTTTAGCGATCGCCTTAAAGCACTCCTCGACCTGATTCGGCAAGAAGCCATCGGTGTAATCGACGATCAGCGAATGCAGCCCCTGCGCCGCCATCTCCGAGAGCAGGCATTGAATGCCGTAGGTCTTGCCAGACCCTGACGCACCAAACACCAGCAGATGCCGATTTGCCAGACGTTCGTGACCATACTCCCAATACACCGGCTCGCCATTGGTACGGGTGCCAATCAACAACCTCGCCGGCACGGTTGGCTCCGGAGTGACCATGGCCTCGATTCGTGGCGCTGGCCGCTGCTCGATCTCCGGCACGATCTCAGTCTTCGGCTCGGACTTGCGCGCCGTCTCCGTAGCTGACAAATCTTGCTCCGCAGGCTGATTGACGGACTGCAGCTGATCGATGGGCTGCACCTGGCGTACTGAAAACTCATTGCCAACCTGGTCAACCTCTGCAGCCTTGCGCTGCTGATCCAGCCCCATCTCCAGGTCTCTAGGCACGAACGAAGGCCCATATCCACGGCCACCCCCTGCTCCCGATCCTGCCCCCGGTCCTGCCCCGCCGACCATTGCATCCTCGCCAGTCCTGCCCAAGATCGGAACAACGTTCGAAGCTTCATCGGCGCCTGAAGGGTCGCGAGGCCCTTGCAACCTCTCCGCCCCAGCCTGCGCCGAGCGCACCCGAATCGCGTGATCCCCCAAGCTCAGCTGATCGGCGGGTGCCGCATCATCGAACAGGCTGACCACGCCCTGATAACCCAGCGCGATATGCCAAACCGCAAAATCCTCCGGCACCTGTAGCGGTGGTTGTACCACGCCCATGGGCAGCGCGATCGGCGTGAGCACCGGCTCCTTGCCCGGTTCATTGGTCCAGAAGGTGAAGATCGCGCCCTGCCAGGCGACCTCGAAGTAGCCCTCGGCGAGACTCTCCAGCGCCTGATCGAGCTTGCGCCATTGCTGCTCCGGCAGGTTCACCACCGAGCGCGAGGTCACCGCCCGCTGCAACTGCGCCCACCAATAGCGCCGGTCGAAGCGCACCCGCAGCACATCATCCCGATTCGGAGCGAACAGCTGCGTCAGATGCGCCAGACCGTCCTGCACCTGATCGCTGGCCTTGGTCAGATGCGCCGGGTTGTGCTGCGCAAACTTGCACTCGATCACCGTCGCGCGCAGCAACGGCACATCGCCCTCGCGCAGTTCCAGCGAGAGCTGCAGCAAATCTGGGCGATGCGTCAGCTCGCTGTCGGCAAACCAGTGCTGCAGCGAATCGATCGGCAACAGTTGCGACATCGCCGCGCTCGGTGTCACCAGTGCGCGCCGGATGGCGGCAAAGCCAACCACCTCACGCACCCGCTCGCCTTGACCCACCACCGCCCGCAGCGACGACAGGCCGATGATCTCCTCGGCCTCATCTACCACCTTCGCCGCCATCGACTCCAGACTCTGGCCGTCCTCGAATGGCAGCAGTTGCATCAACTGCCCATGCACCAACTGGGTCAGCGACAACAGCGTGTCCTGCTCGGTGGAGATCGACAGATTCAGCTCGCCGTAATCGCCCAGCCCGGAGGTAAAACCAACGATCTTGCGTGGCGGCTGGCCTGCAGCCTGCTCCGCGCGCAGGCCCTCGCTGGTGCGCAACAGCCGCTTGTCGACAAAGGGATCGATGCAGGCCACCCACTGCGCCTTCGCGTGCAAGGCCTCGACCACTGGCTGCCAGGGCTCGTAATCGATCTGGCCAAAGATCAGATGATCGCGCTGCGGATTCTGCGGATGCTGCAGCCGCGCCGACAGATCCGCATGACGGGTCTGAATGCGCAGCCGCCGATTACTGAGCAGGCTCTGGCGTCGCAGTGCATCGCCGCGCTGAATCGGTCGCGGATACTCACAGATCGGAAACTGACTGATGTTCATCGGGTTGAAATCGAACTCGAACGGCAGCGCCGGCTCGGTCTGCCCGGTCAGCTCACCCTCCAAGAAGCGGAACAGGAAGGCGATGTCGTACAGCCGCGCCTCCTTGCGCACCAGCTCCACCATCCTTTCGCGTGTCGGCGCGAAGCGATGCCCCACCGACAGCACCAGCGGTCGGCCGCGCTCGCGGTAGGCCTCGGCGAGATGATGGCGCCAGGCCGAGAGCCGGCTTTCCATCGCCATCGGCGACGACGAGGTGGTGTAGACCATCACCTCGCAATGAAACGCCGGCCAATCCTTCGCCGTGGTCTTCAGATAGTCGCGCAGGAACTGATCGACGCCCGACAGGATGGTGCCCAGCTCCTCGACATGCAGGGCCAGAATCCGCATCCCGTCGTCCGCGAACGGATACAGCTGCCGGTAATCTTCCAGCACCCGCACCACCACATCGCGCTCCTCGGTCGCCGCGATGATGTCCGTCACATCCTCATCGTCGTCGGCCTCCTCCTCGCGCAACAGGGTCTGCACCGCCAGGCTCTTCTCGGTGGCGCGCTCCGGCCCGAGATGATGCAGCAGGCCGAAGGATTTGATCTCGGCGGAGAGCAGCAACTGCTGATCCACCACCAGCCCCGCCAACGGCCGATGGATCTCGGCCAGCTTCAGCAATTGCTCGAAGGCGGTCTTGCCATCCTGCCCCAGCGCCAGCTGTGCCGCCGCCTCCGGGAAGCCATCGCACAAGAAGCGCAAGCGCGCGTGCGTCAGCTCCAGCACCGGCGGGCTAATACCCCAGACGATGGCCGAGCGCAGATAGGCATCGTTCGGTGCCATGTTGTCGTCGACCAGCAAAAACGCCTTATAGAACCGGCGCAGCAGTTCCTGACCGCCGAGCACCTGCGGATCGAGCACCCGCTCGGCGAGCCCTTCATACCAGCTCAGTAACGGCAAGAATCGGGTTGCCATGGCCTGGTAGTAGCCCTGCTCAACGGCAAAGCGCAGCCAGGTGCGATAGGCATTGGACAGATCCAGCGTCAGCCGCCACAGCGAGGGATCGACCGCTGACGGCGACAGTCCATCGAGCAG
>PWTO01000107.1 GCA_003562815.1 Chromatiaceae bacterium
AGGATATCGGGCTCGGTTTAGCTGTACAGCTAGCCCATCCCCCCGGCCGATGTAGCTCAGGTGGTAGAGCAACTGATTCGTAATCAGTAGGTCAGCGGTTCGAATCCGCTCATCGGCTCCATAAAATCATGTGCTTGCCGGATGACCACTTCCCTACGACTACTGACGCTGATCCTACTGACCTGGCTCGCCCTGCCGGCCTTTGCCGACAGCCCAGCGCTGGTCGATGCAAGCTGGCTGCAGGCCAACCGCGCGCGGCCCGAGCTGGTCGTGCTCGACATTCAGGCGCCCGAGGAATACGCGCGCTTTCACATCCCCGGCGCGGTCAATGCCGACTACGACCGCTGGCGCACCCAGCCGCCGAAAGATGACAAGCGCGCCGCCGCCGAGGAGTCGCTCTCCTCAATGCTGCCGCCGGTCGCGCAGCTCGAAACGCTGCTCGGCGAACTCGGCATCAGCCCTGATGACCCGCTCGTCATCGTCGCCACCGGGCGCGGCGCCGGCGACCTGGCCGCTGCAGCGCGCGTGTTCTGGACCCTCAAGGTACTCGGCCACGAGGCGGTCAGCGTCCTCGACGGCGGCCTGATCGCCTACGCCGATACCGGCGCTCCCCTGGCGCGCGGGCGGGAACGCCGCTCGCCGACGCATTACCGCGCGCGTTTCCGCCCCGACTGGGTGCCGGACGCTCAGGCCGTGCACGCCGCGCTGGCGAAGCCGATCCCGCTCATCGACGCCCGCACCGAGGGCGAATTCGTCGGCCTCTACACCGGCGACCCGGCCGAGCGACCCGGCACCATTCCAGGCGCGCACCATCTCCCCTACGATTGGGTCAGTGCCAACGGCTCCGGTCGCCTGCGCGGCGCCGGCGCGCTTGAGGCGCTGTTCAAGGCGCGCGGCATCGAGACCGAGGGCGAGCAAATCCATTTCTGCCAAAGTGGCAACCGCGCTGCGCTGACCTGGTTTGTCGCCTATGCCGTGTTCGGCAACGAAGACGCCCGACTCTACGATGGCTCGATGATGGAATGGGCGCGCGACGACAGCTTGCCGATCCACGCCGAGATCAGGCTTTGCGAGCAGTGTTGAAGCGGCGCGCCTTGGCTCACACACTCAAATCAATCTGCTGCGTGGTGCCCACGGTATGGTCCGTGCTTAGATAGAGGCCGGTCGCACGCACGGCGCCAAGGTCGGCGTTGTGCTGCCCACGCAGCTCGAATGGAGTCGCGATGTGAGCAGTGGAGATCGCCGCGATGCCGGCCTCCTCAAGCGTTAGCAGCTTGCCGTCGCCGCCGGCTTCGGGCAGCCACAGATAGAGTTGCTCGAACGCCGCATCGCCGGCATCGATCCAACCGTTGCCATCCTCATCGAGCGCCTTCAGGTCGGCGTAGCCGTCACCGCTGAGGGCGCCGAACAGTTCCGAGCCGTCATTCACGCGCCCGTCGCCGTTGCGATCGAACGCCAGATAGCCGCTGCCGCTGGCAAGCAGCGGTAGCGTATTCAGCTCGCCATCGGCATTGAGATCGAACTCAAAGCGTTGATCGCGCAGTTGGGCAGCAGTTCCGGAAAAGTTGATCACCAAAGGATCTTCGCGCTGGGCGGCGCCCATGTGGATCTGCGTATGGCTGACCTCGCGATAGGAGCGCTGCATCTCGAGTTGCAGGTCGAAGCGCACGGTGGCGCCGTCCGCCGTGCGAATCTCGCCGCGCGCGGAGAAGGTGGTGGCTTCGTGCTCTTCGAGCGAATGGGTTCGGCTGTAGTCAAGCGAGAATGCCGGCTCCGGCTCGCGAATCGAGACCCGAATACGCTGACCGTCAACGGCGGCTGGTTCCTTGGCCAACTCCTCCGGCGACGTCTCGGGCGCGGTCGTTTCAAGCCGGAACAGACTGAGCGAGCGACCGCTCAGATACTCGACCAAGGCGATCAGCAACTGGTTGGCCGGGTCTTTGCGCGCCTCCTCCATCGCCGTTTCCAGGCAGTCGGCGCAGGTCTCACCGCTGGTCTCACCGTTGGCCGCATCACGGGCGGCTCGGTCCTCGGCGCTAAGCGCTGCCCTCTCCGCCGCCGCGCGCGCCTGCCCCTGAAGCGAGATCAGCACGCGACCGGTCGCCTGCCGGTCCCCCCGGTCTGGCGCTGACGCGATCGGTGCGGCACGCTCGCCGACACTGATCCGCAAGCGTTCGCTACTGGTCTCAACGCGGCTATAGCTGTGACTGGATGCCAGAGACAATTGGCTGCTGACGATGCTCATGATGACCTCAAGCCCTTCAAGGCGATGAAATGAAGCCTATTGACTTCTGAGCATATCGGTCATCAGAGGGAAAACTTGATCGCCCGTTCGATCGATGCACGAATCGTTCGTTACTCGACAAGGCGCGAGATCACCCGACCACCACAGGCGGCGAAGCATTCACTGTAGTTCTGGGCGCACTCGCTGGTGCTGACATAGGGACAGGAAGCCGGTCTGATGCAGTGCTGACCGCCGCCTTCCTTGCAGGCGTTGTAGTTCTGCTGCATCAGGTTGTAAGTGTTGCGGCACTGCTGCGCCATCATCTGCTGCATCTGCCGACATTGGGCGGCCGCGTTCTGGCACTGCGCCGCGCAGATGCGTCCCTCCTGGGTCTCCGGCGGCACGAAATCGTAAACGATCCGGGGTCCACAGCCGCCTAGCACCAACAGCAGCATCGATAGTATCGGCAGCAGCAAGGCGCGCCTGCGCCACCCGCGCCGACGCCCAACCGGCGCCGCACTCATCGAACAAAGGCTACCCATGGCGCAATTCCGGCTGAGGTTCGCCTTCCAGGCTGAACGTATAGCGACGCTCGGGCCCGTCGAGGCGATGGATGGTTCCGGCGCGCAACGGGAAATGCCCGGCGGCGCGATCGCGGAAGTAGAGCCGCAGGGATTCATAGATCACCGGGAAGGCGATCTCGTCCCAGGGGATCTCGGACTCGCGCATCAGTTCGGTCTCCAGGCTTTCGATGCCCGGCCCGAACTCGGGCGCGAGCAGGCGCGCGCGAAACAGCATGTAGACCTGATTGATGTGCGGCAGGTTGAACAGCGCATAGAGGGCGCCGACCTCGACCCGCGCCTCGGCCTCTTCCAGTGTCTCGCGCGCCGCGCCCTGCTGCACCGTCTCGCCGTTCTCCATGAACCCCGCCGGCAGGGTCCAGAGCCCATAACGCGGCTCGATGGCGCGCTTGCACAGCAGCAACTGATCCTCCCATTCTGGAAGACAGCCGACCACGACCTTCGGATTTTGGTAATGGATGATGCCGCACTCGACACAGACGTGCCGCAGCATGTTGTCGCCCTCGGGCACCCGCAGGGTGACGCCCGCCCCACATTGACTGCAATATCGCATCAGTGACACTCGAACAAACGGATCAGAGGGCGATTCTACGCCCTTGCGCGCCAAAGACTTCGCGCGCGTGATGAGGCTGACATATCCGCCGCGCCCGCGAGCCATTACCATGGGAGTACCGGCGCACCGGCATTGGCATTGGCATCGGCATCGGCACCAGCCCGCGCGCACCACATCCGACGACGTCTTCGACCGATTAGGAATCTTCGCTCCATGGCAGCACCGCATTATCGTACTCAAGCCGGCGACTGGGGTCTCTCCGGCGCCACCTTCGCCGACAACGGCGTCAACTTCTGTTGCTTCTCGCGGCATGCGACCAAAGTCGAGCTGCTGCTGTTCGAGCACGAGGACAGCCGCGAGCCATTCCAGATCGTCGAACTCGATGCGCGCGAGAACCACACCTTCTTCTTCTGGCATGTGCTAATCGAGGAGCTGCCCGATGGGATCTGCTACGGCTGGCGCATCGACGGCCCGAGCGATACGCGCGAGAGCGGTTGCCGGCATGATCCGGACAAGCTGCTGCTCGATCCCTGGTGTACGACGGTGAGCGATCGGCTCTGGGATCGCGCGGCCGCCTGTCGCCCGGGCAGCAATCTCGCCACCGCGATGCGCTCGGTGCTGATGCGCGATGCGTACGACTGGGAGGGCGATCGACATCTGCATGTGCCGCTCACCGAGGCGGTGATCTATGAGTTGCACGTCGGCGGCTTCAGCCGTCATCCCTCGGCGGATACCCAATACCCAGGCACCTTCCGCGCCATCATCGAGAAGATCCCCTATCTCACCGAGCTGGGCATCACCCATGTCGAGCTGCTGCCGGTGATGGCCTTCGATCTGCAGGACGTGCCGCCGAACACCGCGCGCCTGGGCTTGGAGAACGTCTGGGGCTACAGCACGCATAGCTTCTTCGCGCCTCATCCGCACTATGCCTGCGACCCACGCCACGCGCGCGATGAGTTCCGCGATCTGGTCAAGGCGCTGCATCGCGCCGGCATCGGCGTCATCCTCGACGTAGTCTACAACCACACCGCCGAGGGCGGCGCCGAGGGCCCGATCATCAACTTCAAGGGCATGGGCAACGAGGTCTTCTACCACCTCGATATCGACGACCTGAGCCAGTATCGCGACTACACCGGCTGCGGCAACACGGTGAACTGCAACCACCCGATCGTCACCCGCTTCTTGATCGACTCGCTGCACTATTGGGCGCGCGAGATGCACGTCGATGGCTTTCGTTTCGATCTGGCCAGCGCCATGGCGCGCGGCGAGGACGGCACCCCGGAATACCACGCGCCGGTGCTCTGGTCGGTCGAACTCTCGCCCGAACTCGGGCGCGCGCACATCATCGCCGAGGCCTGGGATGCAGCCGGGCTCTATCAGGTGGGCGACTTCCCCGGCTTTCGCTGGGCGGAATGGAATGGGAACTATCGCGATGTGATACGCGCCTTCGTGCGTGGCGATGGCGGCCTCATCGGCGATGTCGCCACCCGCATCGCCGGCTCCAGCGATCTCTACGAGAGCCGCGGTCGACGCCCGGCCAACTCGATCAACCTGATCACCTGTCACGATGGCTTTTCGCTCCACGATCTGGTCAGCTACAACGAGAAGCACAACCAGGCCAATGGCGAGGACAACCGCGATGGCCATGATCACAATCTGAGTTGGAACGGCGGCGTCGAGGGCCCCACCGACGACCCCCAGATCCTGGCGCTGCGCCGCCAACAGGCGCGCAACTTCATCGCGCTACTGCTGCTGAGTCAGGGCGTGCCCATGCTGCTCGCCGGTGACGAGTTGCTGCGCACTAAACAGGGCAACAACAACACCTATTGTCAGAACAACGAGCTGTCCTGGATCGACTGGCGCCTGGCCGAGGAGAACCGCGCCATGCTCGACTTCACCCGCGCCATGGTCGCCTTCCGGCAGCGGCATGCGACGCTGCGGCGCAACCATTTCCTCACCGGCAAGCCAACGCATGCAGACGGCATCCCGGATATCCACTGGCACGGCGTCAAGCTCGATAAGCCGCTCTGGGGCGATCCGGATACGCGCGTGCTCGCCTTTACGCTGGCCGGCCTTGAGCAAGACGAGCCGCATCTGCATGTGATGATGAACATGTGGAAAGAGCCGATGGAATTCGAGCTGCCATCGGTGCCAGGCCGGCGCTGGTATGGCGCCATCGATACCGCCCAGGCACCCTATCTCTGGTCACTGCACGAGCAGCAGCGTATCGACCGCGACGGCCTGCGTGTCGGTGCCCGCAGCATTGCGGTGCTGGAGGCTCGCTGAAGCACCGCGCGCGTCGAGATCGGTCTCCGTCTGTTGAACACTCGCGCGGTCGAGGTCTACTGGCCGCACACCCCTTGCCAAATGTCGGCAGAAACCACGACAGAGAGGATATCCCAGCATGCAACTCGGAATGATCGGCCTCGGGCGCATGGGCGCCAACATGGTGCAACGATTGATGCGCGCCGGCCATGAGTGCGTCGTCTACGACACCGACCCCAAGGCTGTTGCCGACCTTGCGAAAGAAGGCGCCACCGGCAGCAGCGATATCGCCGATTTCTGCGCCAAGCTCAGCCCGCCGCGCGCGGCCTGGGTGATGGTCCCGGCGGCCGTGGTCGATACCGTCATCGACCAGCTCGAGCCGCATTTGCAGGCCGGCGACATGAACATCGACGGCGGCAATTCCTATTACCAGGACGATATCCGCCACGCCAAGCGCATGCAGGCCAAGGGCGTCCAGTTCGTCGACTGCGGCACCAGTGGCGGCGTGTTCGGACTCGAGCGTGGCTACTGCCTGATGATCGGCGGCGACACCCAAGCGGTCGAACACCTCGATCCGATCTTCGCCGCGCTCGCCCCCGGCGCCGGCGAGATCGAGCGCACCGAGGGCCGCAGCGGCGACTATGACCGCGCCGAACTCGGCTATCTGCACTGCGGGCCGAACGGCGCCGGGCATTTCGTGAAGATGGTCCACAACGGCATCGAATACGGACTCATGGCCGCCTACGCCGAGGGCTTCAACCTCCTCAAGCACGCTGGCGTCGGTCGTGCCGATCATGCCGTCGATGCCGAGACCGCACCGCTCTCCGACCCGGCGTTCTACCAGTACGAGATGGACCTGCCGCGCATCGCCGAGGTCTGGCGGCGCGGCTCGGTGGTCTCGTCTTGGCTGCTGGACCTGACCGCCAACGCGCTCCAGGGAGATCCGGAGCTGAAGACCTTCGGCGGTCGCGTCTCGGATTCCGGCGAGGGCCGCTGGACCAGCATCGCCGCGATCGAGACCGGCACGCCGGCGCCGGTGCTGACCACCGCGCTCTATGAGCGCTTCACCTCGCGCGGCGAGGCCGAGTTCGCCAATCAGTTGCTCTCGGCCCTGCGCTTCCAGTTCGGTGGTCACCACGAGAAGCCGGAGGCCTGATGGAACCGCAAACCATGTCGTTGAACCACACCGGCTTCAACTCCGCGCCCCCGGCACCGCCGAATGTGATGATCATCTTCGGCGCCGGCGGCGATCTGACCAAGCGCAAGCTGATCCCCTCGCTCTACCACCTCTGGTCCGCTGCGCTGCTGCCAGAGAGCTTCGTCATGCTCGGGCTCGACCGTCTCGACCTCGACGATGCGAGCTTCCGCGACCTGATGTCGGAGCACCTGCACGAGACCTCGGGCGAGGCGTTCAAACCCGAGGTCTGGGCGCAGGTCGAAGAGCGCATCCACTACATGAAGATCGACATGCTCGAGGGCTCGGAGTACGAGCGTCTGTGCGAGAACCTGAGCCGCATCGATGCCGAGCGCGGCACCGAGGGCAATTATCTGTTCTATCTCGCCATCCCGCCGAGCATGTTCGACGCGGTGACGGATCATCTCGGCGAGGTCGGGCTGTTGCACGAGACCGAGGACGACTGGCGACGGTTGATCATCGAGAAGCCGTTCGGGCGCGATCTCGATTCGGCGATTGCACTCAATGAGGATCTGCACCGGAACATGGACGAGGATCAGATCTATCGGATCGATCACTATCTGGGCAAGGAGACGGTGCAGAACATCATGGTGTTCCGCTTCGCCAACAGCTTCATCGAGCCGCTCTGGAACCGCAACCACATCGACCATGTGCAGATCACCGTGGCCGAGTCGGTCGGTGTCGAGCATCGCGGTGCCTACTACGAGGAAGCCGGCGCGCTGCGCGACATGATGCCGAATCATCTGCTGGTGCTGCTCGGCTTCCTGGCCATGGAGCCGCCGAACTCGTTCGATGCCAAGGCGATCCGCGACGAGGTCAACAAGGTGCTGGATGCGATCCAACCGCTGACGCCGGAACAGGTGCTCACTCATGCGGTACGCGGCCAATACAGCGCTGGCACTATGCCCGATGGCGAGCAGGTGAAGGCCTACCGGACCTCGCCCGGGGTCAAGCCCAACTCGCACACCGAGACCTTTGCCGCGCTCAAGCTGACCATGGATAACTGGCGCTGGGCTGGGGTGCCCTTCTATCTGCGCACCGGCAAGCGGCTCACCGCGCAATACACCGAGGTGGCGATCCACTTCAAGAAGGCGCCGACCATCATGTTCCAGGACACCGATGTCGACGAACTCGAGGCCGACAAGCTGGTGCTGCGCATCCAGCCCAACGAAGGCATCCAGATGAGCTTCGGCGCCAAGGTGCCGGGGCCGACGATGAAGATCGGCACCGTGAATATGGACTTCTGCTACGAGGACTACTTTGGCAACAAACCGGCCACCGGCTACGAGACCCTGATCTACGACTGCATGAAGGGCGATGCAACCCTGTTCAAGCATGCGGACACGGTCGAGAAGGGCTGGGAGATCGTGCAGTCGGTGATCGACGTCTGGGCCGCACTGCCGCCGCGCGAGTTCCCAAACTATGTGGCAGGCACCTGGGGGCCGACCGCTGCCGGCGACATGATCAAGCGCGATGGGCGCCAATGGCGGCGCATCGAGACGCCCAAGGCGCACCCGCGCGGCTAACGAGCGCGATCGACGCGCGTTCCCGTGGAACTCAGCCCTGCTGGTCGATCCAGACCAGCACCGGCGGCTCGGCGTCGATCAACTGCTCGGGCGCAAGGAGCATACCGTCTTCAAGCCGCCAAGCGAGGATGGTGCGCTCGCCGACGAGGTCACGGCGCGGCGCGCCAAGCTGCATGGTCAGCTCCGCGATCAAGGCTTCATGCCAACGTCCCCGGTAATCGATCCGCACCGCGACGAGCGCGCCGTTGTTCCAGTCGAGCTGCGCCTGGCGCGCTGGAATGCCGTTGAACGAGCCGATTTGCGCCTCGCAATGGCGCCTCCCGGGTGCAGTCGATACCTCGGCGCAGGTGAACGCCACGCGCGGGAACTGGCCGAGCAGGAACGCCTCGTCGAGCCCCGGGCGCAGATTGGCGACGGCCAGATTGAACGACGGATGGCCAAACAGTTGCAGCAGGAAGAGATCGCTGCGGCGCTTGCCATCCTCGGTCAGCACCAGCCAGATGAAGGGGCCGGCGACCACGCAAAGGGCGAGGATCAGCGTATAGGTCTTTGGCAGCTTCAGATTCATCGCGCGTAAGTGCCGATCAGGGTGGCCTGCTCGATGAGATGCCCGCGCATCGCGCGTTCGAGATCGGCCTTGGTCGGTCGCAGTAGGCCTTGCAGCATCGTGTCGAGCGCATAGAGCGTGTGGAAATAGCGGTGGCGCCCGATCGGCGGGCAGGGCCCCCCATAGGCGGTGCGCCGCCAGTCGTTGATGCCCTCGCCGATGGCGATCGCGAGCGTCGCCGGCTCGAACGCCTCGGGCAAGCAGGTCAGCGTCGGCGGCAGATTGTAGAGCACCCAATGCACATAAGTGCGCTGCGGTGCTGCCGGGTCGGGGGCGTCCGGGTCATCGATAATCAGGGCAAGGCTCTGCGTTCCCTCGGGCACGCCGTCCCATTGCAGCGGCGGCGAGCGATCCTCGCCATCACAGCTGTATGTGACCGGGATCGGCCCACCCTCCGCGAACGCGCTCGATCGAATCGTCAACGGCATGATCACCTCGATGCAGCTAAAGGAAACGGCAAGGGTCAAGCGCTTGCCGCTGCTGATTGTACAGCCTCTAGGCGGGCGCGCTTGATAGCGTCGGCCGACTCGCGGGCGGCGGCACCCGCGCGTGGTGGCTTTTTTGCTGGCGCCAATGTGCGAGAATCACGCCGCCGCGCGGGATGATGACAGACCACCGCAAGGCTCTCCGACACCATTGCCGAGCCGGCTGAACGCAATGTTTACCAACGAACGCCTTGTGATTCTCGACGCCGATGGCACCACCATCGATGCCTTTCGCGCCATCGAAAAGACCTTTGCCCATCTCGGCATGGACATCGGCCCGCTCGCGCGCTTTCAGAAGCGGCGCCATCTGTTCAAATACATCGGCGGCTTCAAGGAGATGCCGCAGAATCTCAGGCGCCAGATCGGCCCTGGACGGCGCACCAAGCTGATCGACACCCTGACCGAGGTCTACCGCGAGGAGGCCTGCATGTTCGATGGCATCGAGGCCTTGGTGCGCCGACTCGCGGCTGCCGACGATGTCCGCGTCGGGATTGTCACGCGCAACATCACCAATGACCCACTGGTGACGCTCACCAAACTGTTCGACCGACACGGCATCGAGCCGGATCTGCTCGACTTCCTGGTGCATCTGCCCCTGAGCGAGGACAAGCTCGGCTACTTCCGCCAGACGCGCGAGCGGTTCAACGTCAACCCGGCTTGCGCCTTTGCCTGCGGCGACGAGGCCAAGGACTTTCGCGCTGCGATCAATTCCGGCATGCATCCGTTCATGGTCTCCTACGGCTTCGAGGGCTTCGACCGACTCCACGGTAAGCATGAGATTCCGGTCGAGGTCATCAGCCGCTCGCCCGATGAACTGGCCTGGCGCGTCCTGCATGCGCTGCAGCTCGATCCGGAGCCGGTACTCAGTCCAGTCGCCATGCCCGCAACCGAAACGACCGAACTGGCCGAAGCGGCCGAATAAGGCGCCGATCTGGCCGCTCGCGCGCGTCGTTCAGCCGGCGCGCGGCGCGCGTTCGCGCCCGTAGGCCAGGGCCAGTAGCAGCGCGCCACCGAGGAGCATGGGCAGGCTCAGGAGCTGGCCCATGGTGAGCCAGTCGAACGCCAGATAGCCGATGTGCGCATCGGGCAGGCGGACGAATTCGACACTGAACCGGAACAGCCCATAGAGCAACAGGAACAGCCCGGACACCGCCATCATCGGCCGTGGGCGGCTCGAGAACCACCACAGGATGAGGAACAAGACCAGGCCCTCAAGACCGGCCTGATAGAGCTGCGAGGCATGCACCGGCAGGCTCCATTGCGCATCCAACGGCAGCCCGGCGCAGGAGTCCGGGAAACGCGCGCAGGGCAGGCGCATACCCCAAGGCAGGTTGGTCGCGTGGCCCCAGAGTTCGCCATTGATGAAATTGCCGATGCGCCCGGCCATCAGCCCGAGCGGCACCAGCGGCGCGATGAAGTCGCCGACCGCGAAGACGCGCATCTCGTGCTTGCGCGCGAACAGCCAAATCGCCAGGATGACCCCGATCAGCCCACCGTGGAAGGACATACCGCCCTCCCAGACCTTCAGCAGATTGAGCGGATTGGCCAGGATCTGGTCGAAGCCGTAGAACAGCATGTAGCCCAGGCGGCCACCGGCGATGACGCCGATCACGCCATAGAAGACGACATCGTCGATCTGCTCGGCGCTCCAACCGGAGCCGGGACGCGAGGCCCGCCAACGCCCGAGCAGCCAGGCGGCGGCGAAGCCGATCAGGTACATGAACCCATACCAATGGACCTTCAGCGGTCCAAGGGCGAAGGCAACGGGATCGATAGCGGGATAGGTCAACATGGGCGCAGATAGTAGCACGCGCTTGCTGCAAGACGGCGACAGCCATCCATGATCCGTTTTGGCAGCGTCTGAATCAAGCGCGGCGAGCCGATCGACCGGCGCGGCGGCCGTCATTGAACGCGATGCCACCGTGCGCGATCGTCGACCTGATCGGGCGCCAGAGCCAAACGCGCGCCAGCGGGCAGCTCGATCGCCAATGACCGCAGCTCGACACCAGCACGCCCGGCGAAGAGGCGCAGATCTTCGCCGATCATCGCCCAACAGCGTGGTCCGATGCGCTCCGGGGCACCACCGAGTTCGGTCTCAAAGCGCATCCGGCGTCCGTCAAAGATGAGGCGAATCCCCAGCATCACCGGAGTGGGATCGGCGAGCCCTGTGCAATGCTCTTCGCTGGGCGCCAGCGCCGAGGGTAAGCGCGTCTGCGGGGCATCCGGGTGCGCATCCGGGTGCGCCAAGCGCAGATGGATGGCGACACGAATCTCGATCAGCTCGGTCGCTAGGCGCGGCGTCTTGGTCTCGACGCGGGTCAGCGTACACTCCGGGTTGCGGCAGCGTTCGCGCAACGCGAACGAGAATTCGCGATCGACGAACACACAAATCGCGTGCTCAACCTCCTCGAGCTGGCGCTGACAACGGCGCAGGCGCTTCGGATAGGGGCTGTCATCGCGCAGTTGCGCGCGAATGACCTTGCGCAGCCGATCGAACCCCTTCGGCAAGGTGCCACTATGAAAGCCGCGGCACATCAGCCGGCGCATGGTCTCGGCATGCGCGCCTACCGCCGCCGGCTCGACCGCGAGCGCGGCGACGGCGTCGGCCTCGGATGAACGCAGCGGCTGGCGGTGATTGGCTTCGTAGAGCCTCCAGTTCTCCTTCAGTTCCCAGACCAGAAAGCCGAATAAGCCTGGCAGCAAGACGATGGTGAGTGTCACCAGCGGATAGGCGACCACCTTCGGCAAGAACGACTGGGTGATCTCGACGAAGGTCTTGGTAATCGCGGGCAGGAAGGGCAACAGCAGCTTATGGCCGATGGTCACGATCGGGAAGTGCTTGACCGGGTTGATCTGCGGCTCGACGAGCACCGTGACATAGAACTGGATCAGGGCCTCGGAGAAGCGCCATAGCGGCGCCAGCAGAGCCTTGAGGGCAAGACTGCTCCAGCGCTCGCTCAGATGATGGGTCAGCGCCTCATCGACGCGGTTCAGGATCTGCGAGAACCGGCGCGTCACCTCTTTGAAAAAGAACAGCAACTGCTGGATCAGTCCGATGAAAAGGGCCTGATTGATGCGCTGCAGATACAGACCGATGCGCGTGCTCAGGTTATCCAGGAAGCGCCGCCCAGCCGGCGTATTGCGCGCGAAGGTGCCGAGCGCGAACGCCAACCCGAATAACCAGAAACCAGGTTCGATGGGCACCTCCTCGACCAACACCGCCAAGGTGATGATCGGCACCAGCGGCAGGATGCCGATCAGCAACGGCTGGATCAGGTTACGCCCGAGCCCGCGCATCAGACCGGTGCTCAAGAGGCCAGCGATCGGCCACCAGCGAATCAGCTCGCGCGGCCCCTCCCAGGCCAGGAAGCGCAGGATACGCCAGCCCCCGAAGATGACGGCTTCGGCCAGATGGCGGCCAATCCCGGTATGGACGATGAGGGTGATCAGGCTGCCACTGAGCACGACGGCGGTCGGCTCGGTGAAATGAAAGCCTTTCTCGACGAACGGCATCATTGCGATCAACAGATCCAGGCTCTTCAGGACCAGATAAGCGCCGCCGAAGGGCAAGAACAGATAGCGCAGGATATCGCGCCCGATCGGGGTTCCGAACAACGGCGCGCCAAGCTGCTGCAAGCCCTTGATGTAGATCTCGCCGGGCCGATAGACGCCGGGCAAGGCCCGCCGCGCGGTGCGATCGAAGCGCCGCAGCCGATCGCCACGGAAGAACTCGCCCCAGGTCGGGTCCGGCAGGCGCAGGATGTTGCGCGCGACGATATCGCGGACATCGGTGAATTTGAGATGACGCCGATGTTTGATCACATCGAGCAGTTCGAGCCTCATCTTGTGCGCAGCGACGATCTCGCGGTGATCGCGCGGCACGAAATCGGCTTCCCGCATCGCCTGTTCGAGGCGCGGTGTCAGCTCGGTATCGAGCCGATCGGTGATCGAGCGGTTCAGGGTGCGCAACAGGGTCGAGAAGCGTTCCAGATCGGCGATCGGCCAGGGCTGCTCTTCGAGCCGAATGCGACTGATCTCGAGTGCTCTGAGCGCCTTGAGCATGGGCTGGAACGGCAACAACTCGCGGATCTCGGCACGGCTTGGGTGCAGCAGCCAGTGTCCGATGCGCAGCCGGTAATAATCGGTTGGCCCTTCCCGCATCAACTGCTCAAGGCAGCCGAGCAATCCCTGCGCTGCGGTTGCGCCGTCGCATGTCCGATCGTCCACGGCAAGGCGATGGATCAACGCCCGCAGCTCGGCCCGGCTGTGCGCATCGAGCGCATAACGCTCGGCCAGCGCCTCCGTGAAACGGGTCTCGATCAACGTCTCGCGCCCGCTAAATACCTGCTCGAGCGCAGCGGGCAAGGCGCCCTGGGCATCGCGCAACAGACGTCGCGCCAAGCGGCGCGCGGCCGCCAACCGCCGCAATGCCAACGCCAGATAGCCGCCCCGCTGCGCACGCACCGCCGCCGACACACGCTGCTCGAACAAGGCCATATCGGCACGCAGGTCAGCCTCGCGCTGCAGACTGTCGCCGATCTCCATGGCCCGCGCGCGCCGCCCGAACAGCCGCCAAGGCAACACCGGCGGTAACCAGCGCAAGGCCCCCAGCAAGCGCGTCCACCAAATGCCCAGTTGGTCACCGATGCGTTCGATCCAGTCCGGCTGTAGATCCAAGCGCGAACCGTGGGCGAAGGCATCGAGGAGCTGGCGCTCTAGGGCGCTGCGTGGGCGCGCGTGGGCCGCTGACAGCGTGCCGCTTGGCCGCGTCTGAGCTTGGCCCGAGCTCGCCCGAGCCTCATGCACGGGTTGCCTCGCTGCACTCGCGCGCGCGATGTGCGCGATGGCTTCGGCCAGATCTGGATCGCTGCGCCCATAGGGCAGCGCCGCCGGCAGCAAGGGCACCTCGGTGCGCAAGCATGCGCCACTGCCGGGCCGACTCTTGAGCAGCAGGCGCGGTAGCCGTTCATCGACCAAGGGCCGGGGCAGATCGAGACCTGCGGTCGCCATCCACCGATCGACCCGAGGCCACACCTGGATGGCAGGGAAGAAGAACCCGCGCGCGCCCGGCGCGAAGTAGCGCAGTCTGACGACGAAGGCGACGAAACTCCGGCAAATGAACTCATCGTCCCACACCGGGAGGACGAGGCCATCGTAGGTCAGGACGTCGCGCAGCTCGGCGAAGGCGTCATCCCCGATCAATGCTCGCAGCGACGGCGCGTCGAGCGGCGAACCTTCGTCCCCAGCATCGCGCGCGGCCTGCCAGGCACGCGCAACCTCGGCCTCGAACGAGCGCGCCCAATAATCGTAGCGCAGCCGGGTGAAGCTGCGCTGCTCCAAACGCTGATCGGGAGGACTCGGCAGCAGGATGACCTGCTCCGGCAGGCGCAGGCCCTCGATCACCGACAGCGCTTCGGCATTTTCGGTCTCGAGGCCGAGCAGAAAATCTGCTCGCGGCATCAGATAATACGGCAGCTCGGGGACCGAAACCCCAGCCAGGCGCTCGCCCCACTGGTCCACGATCAAGCGCTCGATGGCGCGCGCATGGAACAGAAACAGGCCCTCGGCCGGTTTCATGATCTGCTGGCGGAAGGCCTTAGCGGTAACGATGGACATGCGGGACGGAGTGACGACGGCACCGAGCGCTCATCCGACGATCAACCCCGGCGTGTCTGGGCTCACAGGTTGGTCATCGGCAGGCTGAGAACAGACCCAACGGATGGGACAACAGCAGGTTGCGCGCAACTCTAACCGATTACCGAGACCGATGACGGGCTTTTCCGTTTGCCGCTGTCATCGGCGCCAGTATGGCCTGAAGGCCACGCCTGGCCGGGTCCATCGCACCCGGTCAGGCGCATGCAGTGCGAAGGCTCAGAAGCTATAGGTCGCGATCAAACGCCAATGATTCATGGTGGCATCGGCCTGATTGCCGGTGCGCGGATTGACAAAGCCATCGTACTCACTGGTGCGATTGACATAGAAGGTTCTGATTGCAAGCCCCTTGACCTGCTGCGGCCTGTAGGTCAGCGACAGATCCAGCTCGCTGGCATTCGAGGTCGGCAGCGCGCTCGGAGTGACATTGGGCACCGCGCCGATGGTCTTGGACTGACCGTAGTCGAAGTAGCCCGCCATGAACCGCAGACCAGGCATGATCTGGTAGCTGGCGCGCAGGCCCCAGGCGTTGACGTCCTTGCGGTAGGCATTGCCCGAGAAGATGGAGCTGGTAAAGGCCGGATCGCCACCGAAGGCGTTGAAAAAGGCGGTATCGCCATCGGATTGATTCCACATCACATGGGCGGTCCACTTGTTCTTGGGCCCGATCAGACCCGCTTTGAGCCCGAAGAGCCGGTAGTCGAGGTCACCGTCACCGAAGTTCGCCTGGATGGCGGGACCGCCCTGAATCCCACGGGTACCGCTGCCCACATCATCCTGACGCAAATATTGCGCGCCGAGGTCGAGCTTCACCTCGTGCAGCGGGATCTTCGCGTCGGCCTCGACATAGACATTGTTGGCAAGATCTGGCACATGGTAGTTCCAGAGCGACAGCGTGGTATGCGGCAGCCCGGCATAGCGGATGCTGGCAATGGTCATCCCAGCAGTGTTGTCGGCGCGCGGGCCCAGGGCGATTTGCCCCAGGTTGAAGAACCTGGCCTGGCCCAATCCGGCCTGATTCGGCGCCTGCGCGACACCTGCGGTCCCCGTGGCCTCGCCGACGAGCCCCCAGTCGGTCATCGCGCGCGTGCCCCAAGACATCTGCGTGACCTGCCCGAGCGAGATATCCAAGCCCTCGATCGGCTTGGCGCCGACGCGCAACAGGGTGTATGCATTCGGCACATGGTTGTAGGCCATGGTGGTCAGTGGCGTTGCGAGCTGGCCGCGCCCCGCGAAGGCGTAGAGCTGCTTGTCGCCGAAGCTGAGATTGACGTTGGTGAGCTGGCCTTGCTGAGCGCCGGTATCGTTTAAAAACATGCCGCGCGCGGTACGGGCTTTGCCGACCTTTGGACGGAAGTCGGTGCTGTTGAAGATGTCGCCATTGAGATACCCCGCCGCATTGAAGCGGAAGCCATTCCAC
>PWTO01000203.1 GCA_003562815.1 Chromatiaceae bacterium
CTGCGAGGCTTGTTGAGCCTGCGCATGGTGCGCTTGCCATGCCACTTGGAGCTTTCTTCAGTGAAGCGCGGCATCTGCTCGGGCAGATCGCGATAGACCCCGCCCGGCCGATAGTAGGTCGCATGCAGGCGCGCCCCCGAGACCGCCTCGTAGCAGTCCATCAGATCCTCGCGCTCGCGGAAGCAGTAGAGGAAGACGCTCATCGCGCCGACATCGAGCGCATGCGCGCCGAGCCACATCAGGTGGTTGAGGATGCGGGTGATCTCGTCGAACAGGGTGCGGATGTACTGTGCCCGGATCGGCGCCTCGATGCCGAGCAACTTCTCGATCGCCTGCACATAGCCGTGCTCGTTGCACATCATCGAGACGTAGTCGAGCCGGTCCATGTAGCCGATCGACTGGTTGTAGGGCTTGGATTCGGCGAGTTTCTCGGTGCCTCGGTGGAGCAGCCCGATGTGCGGGTCGGCGCGCTCGATCACCTCGCCGTCCATCTCCAGCACCAGGCGCAGCACCCCGTGCGCGGCCGGATGCTGCGGACCGAAGTTCAGCGTGTAGTTACGAATCTCAGGCATTGGCTGCGTCCTTGGCACCGGTCACGGCCGGATGCTCGTCACCGAGGTAGCGGCTGTCGTCGCGGATGACCTTGGGCACTAGCACCCGTGGCTCGATCTCGACCGGCTCGTAGACCACGCGCGCCTGCTCCGGGTCGTAGCGCATCGCAACATGGCCGCTGAGCGGGAAGTCCTTGCGGAACGGATGGCCGACGAAACCGTAGTCGGTGAGGATGCGGCGCAGATCGGGATGGCCGTCGAAGAGGATGCCGTAGAGGTCGAAGGCCTCGCGCTCGAACCAGTCGGCAGCGGACCAGATCGAGACCACCGAGGGCACTAGGGGCTGGACGCCGCCGGTGCGCACCACGAGGCGCAGCCGCCAATTGTGGGCGAGCGAGAGCAAGTGATAGACCACCGCGAAGCGATCTGATGCCTCGGTCTCCAACTCGAGGTCGCGATCGACCCCGCGACCGAAGCCGAAGTGCGACGCATCGGTGGTCGCCCACTCCGAGAGCCCGTAGGCCGCGTAATCGACACCGCAGAGGTCGATCAGTTGTTCGAAGCCAAAGTCCTTGTCATCACGCAGCCGTCTGCAGGTCTCGAGCAGCGCACTGGCCGGCAGCTCAAGCGTCAGTTCGCCGCGATCAGCGCTCAGCGAACCGCCGGAGGCCGTGCGGCGGGGCTTGGCGTCGCTCGGGCTAGAAGACTTATTGGGCTGAGCGTCGGCAGCAGGCGCCGCAGCGGGCGCTGTGAAGGCAGCGCTCAGGCGCGCAGCCAATTCGTTAAGGCGCGCGTTGCCGGTCATGAGGGTCGAATCAGTCATGCGTCAGGTCACCGCGCGATGGTGTTGGTGCGGCGGATCTTGTTCTGCAACTGCAGGATGCCGTAGAGCAAGGCCTCCGCCGTCGGCGGACAGCCGGGCACATAGACATCCACCGGCACGATGCGATCGCAGCCGCGCACCACCGAATAGGAATAGTGGTAGTAACCGCCGCCATTGGCGCAGGAGCCCATCGAGATCACCCAGCGCGGCTCGGCCATCTGGTCATAGACCTTGCGTAGCGCAGGCGCCATCTTGTTGACCAGGGTGCCGGCGACGATCATCACATCGGACTGACGTGGGCTGGGGCGGAAGATGATGCCGAAGCGATCCAGGTCATAGCGCGCGGCGCCGGCGTGCATCATTTCCACCGCGCAGCAGGCCAGACCAAAGGTCATCGGCCAGAGCGAGCCGGTGCGCGCCCAGTTGATCAGCTTGTCGGCGGTGGTCGTGACCACGCCCTCTTCGAGAATGCCTTCGATACCCATCTCAGCCCCCTTTACTCAGCCGTTCAATGCGTCCGCAGTCGCGCTCGAGGCGCCGATCATTCCCAATCGAGCGCGCCCTTGCGCCATTCGTAGACGAAACCGACGACGAGAATGCCCAAGAACACAGACATGGCGAGCAAACCGGCCATTCCCAAGTCCTCCAACACCACGGCCCAGGGAAACAGGAAGGCGATCTCGAGATCGAAGAGAATGAAGAGGATGGCCACCAGGTAGTAGCGCACGTCGAACTTCATGCGCGCGCTCTCGAAAGCATCGAAGCCGCACTCATAGGGCGCGTCTTTCTCGGGATCGGGGCGGCGCGGACCAAGCAGCATCCCGATCACGCGCGGGGCGAAACCGACCAGGATCGCGACCGCCAAGAAGATCAAGATATGGAGATAGTCTTCTAACATCTGGCGGTGGCTCCAAGACGCAGGTCGTTTTACGCAGCGAAAACCGTCGGTATGCTAGTGCAAAGAGTCTCGGCTGTCAACCGAGAAAGTTCAGGCAAAACCATGCGAATCAACAAGTTATCAAATAAGGGTCGATAAAAAAGGCGACCCCGCAAGCGGGCGTCGCCTTTTTCTCGGATTGGTGCCGACGGCCGGACTCGAACCGGCACGGCTTGCGCCACTGCCCCCTCAAGACAGCGTGTCTACCAATTCCACCACGTCGGCAAATTCATCGTTCCTATTATCGCAGGTTTTGTGACGCACAGGTTACACCATTTGCGCCGTTCACGCGAAGCACCGCTAGTCAACCGGCGGCAAGTCGCTTCCCGAAGCCGCCCGGCCTGTTCCATCGGACTCGGCTCCATCGTGCTCGGCATTGGCCGCCGCAGGCGGCAGATCAGACGGCTGCGCGCTGGGCGCGGCCCTATCCTGCGGCACCGCTGGGAAATCGTCAGGCGCCGGCAGCTCCTCGGACACCGGCCCGGCAGGTGCTGACTCGGCAATCGGCGGCCCATCTTGAGCGCTGTCTTGTCTTGGGGCAGCCGGAATCATCGTGTCGATCCCGTCCATCAACCCGCCCGGCTCGCTGACGCGGGCCGCAAAGTAGGCCAAGGCGATACTGGTGACGAAGAACAGGATGGCGATAATCGCCGTCGAGCGCGACAGAAAGGAGCCAGAGCCCTGGGCACCGAAGACCGTCGATGAGGCACCGCTACCGAACGCCGCACCGGCATCGGCGCCCTTGCCATGCTGGAGCAGCACAAGCGAGATCAGGCCGATCGCGAGTACGAGATGGAGGACGGTCAAAATGAGCTGCATGAGGGGTCTCGCTCGTGGGCGCGGCTCGGTGGATGCCAAGCCCGCTTCGGTTTAGACGTTCGCATCGCCTGCCTTGCAAATCGCCAGAAAGTCAGCCGCCTTGAGCGCCGCTCCACCAATGAGCCCGCCATCGATATCGGCCTGCGCCATCAACTCGAGTGCGTTTCCGGGCTTCATGCTGCCACCGTAGAGGATGCGCAGCTTGGCTGCGATCTCGGCGCTCTTTTTCGCAACCCGTTGACGTAGGAAGGCATGCACTTCTTGCGCCTGTTCCGGGGTGGCGGTCACACCGGTACCGATAGCCCACACCGGCTCGTAGGCGACGACGCCCTTGGCCAGCGCAGCAACGCCCTCCGGCAAGTCGAGCACCGCATCGAGATGGCGGGCAACCACTTCCTCGGTCTTGCCCTGCTCACGTTCTTCGAGCGTCTCGCCGACGCAGAGGATGGGCGTCAGGCCATGCGCCACGACCATCTGATACTTGCGCGCGATCACGGCATTGGTCTCGGCATTGAACAGGCGTCGCTCGGAATGGCCGATGATCGCATAGGTGCAACCAAAGTCGCGCAGCATGGTCGCCGACACCTGACCGGTGAAAGCGCCCTCTTCCTCGCGCGAGCAATCCTGCGAGCCATAGCGGATGGCCGTGCCGCTCAGTATCTCTTCGGCGAGGTAGAGATAGGGGAACGGTGGGCAAACAGCGACCTCGGAGGTGCCGATATCACCGATGCCGGCCTTGATGCCATTCAGCAGCTCGACCGTCGCGGCCTTGCTGCCATTCATCTTCCAGTTACCCGCGATCAGGGGCTGACGCATGACTGTCTCCCGAAGAAAAGAGCCGACCATTTTAACGACCTATATCGCACCACGCAAGCGCGTACCGAAAGAAAGAGGCTTCCGTCCCGCCGAGCGGTGGCTTAGACTGTGGCGATGGCAACAGGAAAGAAAAAAACCGGCACTCCAAGCAGCACCATTGCGCTGAACAAGAGGGCCAAGCACGAATACCACGTCGAGCAGCGCCTTGAGGCTGGCCTCGTCCTTGAGGGCTGGGAGGTCAAGAGCATGCGCGCGGGACGGGTCCAACTGAAAGAGGCCTACGTCAAGATCCTGCATGGCGAGGGTTTTTTGATCGGCTGCCATCTCTCCGCGCTCCCATCGGCCTCGACCCATGTCGACCCGGAGCCGACACGCACCCGCAAGCTGCTCCTGAAGCGCACCGAACTCAGCCGCTTGATCGGCCAGACCGAGCGTGCCGGTTACACGCTCGTGCCCTTGGCGCTCTACTGGAAGCGCGGCCGCGCCAAGCTCGAGGTCGGACTGGCCAAGGGCAAAAAGCTCCACGACAAGCGCGCCGATGCCAAGGAGCGCGACTGGCAGCGCGAAAAAGAGCGCCTCTTCAAGCAGCACTAAGGACGCTTGCGCACCTCGGCCTTGCCGATGCCGCGCGCATCGCTTGCCGCCCGGACGCGCTGCACTGCTCGATCCCATGCGATCGCCTGCATGTTGCCGTAGTCCTGTGTCGCAGGCGATAGTCGATGACCGCGCTCTCGCAGCCCCTGCTGCACGTCAGGCTCGAACGCATCAGGCTCGAACAGGATCTCATCGGGCAGGTACTGGTGATGAAAGCGCGGCTTTGCCACCCAGTCCTGCGGCTCGCCACCCGCGCTCGCTGCCAGAATGCCATGCAGCACCATGGTGATGATGCGGCTGCCCCCGGGCGTGCCCAGGATGACCACCTGATCCTCGGAGGTCGCGAAGGTTGGACTCATGCTCGAGAGCATGCGCTTGCCGGGCGCTATCGCATTCGCCTCTGCGCCGACGAGACCGTAGGCATTGGGCACGCCGGGCTGAGCGGAGAAGTCGTCCATCTCATCGTTCAGCAGCACGCCGGTCCCCGGCGGCACGAAGCCAGCGCCGAACGGATAGTTGATGCTCAGCGTGGCCGCCACCCGGTTGCCTTCGGTGTCCAAGACCGAGAAGTGCGTCGTATCCGCGCCTTCGGCATCGACCGCCCCGGATGCGCTCGGCGTCGCCCGCGCCGGGTCGATCCCGCGCGCCAGACCGGCCGCGTAATAGGGATGCGTCAAACGCTCGATCGGCACCTCGACCTGATCCGGATCGCCCAGATACAGCGCGCGGTCGCGATAGGCGCGCCGCATCGCTTCCACCAAACGATGCACCCGGTCGGCTTCATCGGCGGGCGCACCCAGCCGGGCTTCGAGCACCTCCAGCATCCCGAGCATCTGCACCAGCGCGATGCCGCCCGAGGAAGGCGGCGCGGCGCTGACAATCTCCCAGCCCTGGTGACGGCCAACCACGGGTTCGCGCTCGACGACCCGATAGCTCGCCAGATCTTCCAGCGTCCAGATGCCACCGGCCGCGCGGGTTCCATCGACCAGAGCGCGTGCGGTCTCGCCTGCGTAGAAACCGGCATGTCCATGCGCGGCCAGCGCTTCCAGCACTGTGGCGAGATCGGGCTGCCGGATCAGGGTGCCGAGGTCGGGCACCTCGCCGGCATCCAGGAACTGCGCGGCGGCAGCAGGCGATGCACGCAACACCTCGAGGCGCCAACTCGCCATGCGGCGATAGATCTCGTCGACCGCGAACCCCTCGCGCGCGAGGCGAATCGCGGGCGCCAGGCTCTCGCTCAGCGGCAATGTGCCGTAGCGCTCGGCGATATGCACCAGCGCCGCCGGTTCCCCAGGGATGCCTGCGGCCAGCGGCCCATTGAGCGAGGCATTCGGGATCAAGGCCCCGCTCTCATCCAGATAGAGATCGCGGGTCGCCGCGAGCGGGGCCCGCTCGCGACCATCGACCATCAGCTCCCGGCCATCGGCGGCGCGGTGCAACAGCCAAAACCCACCGCCGCCAAGCCCCGAGCTGTAGGGCTCGACCACGGCCAGCACCGCGCTGATCGCCACGGCCGCATCGAAGGCATTGCCACCGGCCGCCATCAATGCCAGCCCAGCCTCGGTGGCCGCCGGATGCGCGGTCGCCACGGCCATCGCTGGCGGGCGCAAAGACGCGACCGATTCGGCCAAGACCGCCGGCTCAGCCAGGGCCGAGGCCGGCAGCAACGGCGTCGTAAGCAGGAGCAACAGCGCCGCGAGCCGCAGCGCGCGCCAGCCGGCGACGAAAAAAAGGCCCCCGTCGGGAGCCTTGTTATGGGTGCTCATCGAGCCTGGGTCAGCTCGACTCGCCGGTGATGCGCTCATACTTGGCGCGCAGCTCGTCTTCGGTCTCCTTGTTGTCCGGATCGACGATGATGCAGTCGACCGGGCAGACCTCGACGCACTGCGAAGTCTCATAGTGACCGACGCACTCGGTGCACAGATCGGGCTCGATGACGTAGATCTCGTCACCTTGCGAGATGGCGCCGTTCGGGCACTCGGGCTCGCAGACATCGCAGTTGATGCATTCGTCGGTGATGATAAGCGCCATAGTTTTACTCCTACAGGTGTCGATATTGGAACGGGTGGTCAGACAAAGCCCGCGAAGACTACCAGCGTCCGTTCGTCGGGGACATTGGGATGGCGCAAAGTTTATCCAAACCGTTGCCGCAATGCAGCATGGACGCTCGCATCGACGAACCCCGAGACGTCGCCCCCCAGACGCGCGATCTGTTTGACCAGCGATGAGGAGATATAGGCATATTGCTCGGCCGGGGTCAAAAACAGGGTTTCGATCTCTGGCGCCATGCGCCGGTTCATGCCGGCAAGCTGGAACTCGTATTCGAAGTCGGAGACCGCGCGCAGGCCGCGCATGATCACATGCACCTGCGCCGAGCGCGCGAAATCGACCAGCAAGCCCGAGAAGGGCACCACCTCGACATTGTCCATGCGCTCGCAGACGCGACAGGCCAGCGCGACCCGCTCCTCGGCGGAAAAGGTCGGATGCTTGGCGCTGTCGCGCGCCACCGCCACGACCACGCGATCGAACAGCCGAGAGGCGCGATCGATGAGATCGCTGTGGCCATTGGTGATGGGGTCGAAGGACCCCGGATAGACGACGCTACGCACGCGCTGTGCTCTTCTTGTTGAGGGTTGTTGGGCGGCGAAGCATAGCAAAGTCATGGCTCGCCGGCGGCGTCCTTGGGGCCGACCTGCGCCAACGCATAACGCACCTGCCCCGCCCGCTTCTCCCGGAGCCAGTGCCAATGTCCCGGCAAATCCGGCACCGGCGACCCCTGATCGGTCTCGATGTAGACCAGCGCGCCCTGCGCTAGCCAACCCCCCGCGTTCAGTTGCGCGAGCACCGGCGCCAGGAGGCCGGCGTGAAAGGGGGGGTCTAAGAAGCAGCAATCAACCGGCGCGCGCGGCGCGCGCCGGAGCCATTCCAACACATCGGCACACTGCACGCGCACCTGATCGGCGCCAAGCTCAAGCACATTCGCCTTCAGCCTGCTCGCGACGGCTGCGTTGCGCTCGATCATCGTCACCGAGCCGGCCCCCCGCGAGGCCGCTTCCAGCCCCAGGGCGCCACTCCCGGCGAAACAGTCTAGAACGCGACGGCCTTCGATACTCGGTGCCAACCAGTTGAAGAGCGTCTCGCGAATGCGATCAGCGGTCGGGCGCAGTCCCGGTTGCACCGCCACCGGTAGCCGCCGACCGCGCCAGCGCCCACCGATGATGCGCAGGCGCCCAGGCTCAGTCCTGGCCACTCGCGTTGGCGCTGGGTTCAGCGCTGGGCTCGGTCGTACCGCCGACCGCCACCACCGCCAGGCGCTCGGGATCGACGCGGCGGCGAAATGCATCGCGAATCTGCTCGGCGCTCAGAGCGCGGATGCGCTCGGGGAAGGCGTCCAGATAATCGAGCGGCAGATCGTAGAAGCCGATGACCGCCAGATAACCCACGATCTTGCTGTTGCCGGCGATGCGCAGCGGAAAACCGCCCGTGATGTTCTTCACCGCCGCCTCCAGCTCAGCGTCCGTCGGACCCTGTTCGATGAAGCGCCGCAGGGTCTCCAGCAGAACCTGTTGCGCCGCCTCGGCCTGCGCGTTCTGGGTCTGCAGCCCCAGCACCAAGGGTCCATTCTGGGCCAGCGGCACGAAATAGCTGTAAACACTATAGGAAAGCCCGCGCTTCTCGCGCACCTCTTCCATCAACAGCGAGACCAGTCCACTGCCACCGAGGATGTGATTGCCGAGGTAGAGCGCGAAGTAGTCAGGATCGCCACGCCGCATGCCGGGCTGCCCCAGGTAGAGGTGGGTCTGGCTGGACGGGAACGCGATGCGCTGCGCCAGCCCCTGTTCGAGCGCCGGCACTGGCGGCAAGGGCGAGGCCGGCTCCAGGCCCGGAAGCGCGGCCGTGAGGCGCGCGGCGAGGGCTTCGGCCTGGGCCCGATCGAGCGCCCCGACGATGGCGACGGTCGCGTTCGCCGCACCGTAATAGCGCGCATGGAAGGCACGCAGGTCATCGACGCGCAAGGCCGCGACACTCGTGGCCGTCCCGCTCGGGTCCGCAGCATAGGGATGATCACCGAAGATCGCCCGATAGAGGGCCTTTTGCCCCACGCTTCCTGGGTCCTGCTCGTCCAGGCGCAGCCCTGTCAACCGGTTGCGCCGCACCCGCTCGAACTCGCTCGCGTCGAAGCTCGGCTCGGCGAGCACCTTGACCAGGGTCTCGAGGGCCGTCTCCAACGCCTCGGGCTCGGTCAGCGAGCGCAGCCGTGCGAAGCTGGTATCGCGATCCACGCCGGCGCCGATCTCGGCGCCAACCGCCTCGATGCGCTCGGCGATGGCATCGGCATCCAGGCCGCCCGCGCCCTCGGTCAGCATCGCTGCGGTCAGCGAGGCGAGCCCAGGCCGATCGCCATCGCGGGCGCTGCCGGCATCGAAGACCACCCGGACATCGACCATGGGCAGCTCTGGCGCCGCCACGAACAGCACCTTGGCGCCCGTTGGCGTCCGCCAGCTCTGGATCTCGGGTAGCGCCCAAGCCGCGTGCATGCCCAGCATGCCAAATCCGAGCAGCGCGGCCCGCATCAACCCTGAGGGTCCCCGAGACATGAACAACTTAGTGAACGACATGGTGCCCTCCCGTGGTCATGGTCGTCGCGGCCGAGGTTTGCGCGCCGTCCAAGGGTTGCGGATCGAGGCGCGCGACGGTGCGATGCGCGGTGGTTAGGTAGCGTTGCGCCACGGCCTGGATCTGCTCCGGGGTCACTGCGGACAGCCGCTCGATGAGCGGGTCGATGCGCTCCCAGCCGAGGCCGACGGCCTCGAACTGGCCGAGCAACATGGCCTGATAGAAGACGCTGTCACGCTCGTAGACCTTGTCGGCGATCAACTGACTGCGGATGCGCGCCAGCTCCTGCTCGCTCACAGGCTCGGCTTGCAGGCGCTCGATGTGCGCCAGGATCGCCTGCTCCAGTGTCTCGATCGAGGTGCCCGTGGCCGGCGTTGCATCGATCAGCAGCATCCCCGGCAGTCGCGTGAAGGCGTTGTAGCTGGCACCTGCCGAGGCGGCGATCCGCTCGCCCCGCACCAGCTCGCGGCTGAAGCGGGCACTCGAACCGGCATCCAGCACCGAGACCAGCATCTCCAACGCATAGGGCTCCCACTCCTGCTCGGCGGTGCGCAACGCCGGCGTCTTCCAACCCATCAGCAGATAGGGCTCAGTCGCCGGGGCGGCGACCACGAGGCGCTTCTCGCCCTGTTGTTCGGGTTCCTCGCGCGGTCGCGGTTGCAGCGCCGGCCCCGCTGCGAGCGCTCCGAAATGCTTGGCGGCCAGCGCAAAGACCGCGTCCGGCTCCACCGCACCGACCACCACCAGGATGGCGTTGTTCGGCGCGTACCACATCCGATACCAATCGCGCAGGGTCTCGACATCCAGGCTGTCGATATCGCCGGCCCAACCAATGACCGGGTTGCGATAGGGCGACGCGGCATAGGCCGTGGCGTTGAACTGCTCGAAGGTCAGCGACCGAGGTTGATCGTCGGTGCGCAGGCGGCGCTCCTCCTTCACCACCTCGATCTCCTTCGCGAACTCAGCCGCTGGCAAGGCCAGATTGGCCATTCGATCGGCCTCAAGTTCGAAGGCGATCTCCAGGCGATCGGCGGCCAGGGTCTGGAAATAAGCGGTATAGTCGCGACCGGTGAAGGCATTCTCGTCGCCGCCATTTTCGGCGATGATGCGCGAGAACTCACCCGGCGCGAGCCGCTCGGTGCCCTTGAACATCATGTGCTCGAGGGCATGCGAGACCCCGGTCACGCCCCCGTGCTCGTAACTGGAGCCGACCTTGTACCAAACCTGCGAGGTGACGATCGGCGCGCGATCATCGCGCTTGACCAACACCTTGAGCCCGTTATCCAGCTGTCGCTCGCGCACCTCGGGGGGCGCGAGCGACGCCTCGCCGCCAAGCTGAGCGGCAATCGGCGCAGGCGCGGCGAGCACCGCCAGCGCCAAGAGGAGAGAGATTCGCATCATTATGAAATCATCCATCACAGCTGAGGAAGCCTGACGCCGACAGTAGCGACATTGGCGCGTTGTTACAATGCGCGCGCCCCTCACCGACCGAGACGCAGACAACCCATGTTCGGATTTGGAAAGAAGAAATCACGCCAGACCGAGGCCGCGTCTGCCGACGCCGACCTGCAACCCAGCCCGGCGCCAAGCGCTGAGTCAGAGGCCGCAGCCGGGGCGAGCCCGGCCGCCGAGATGGAACTGGGCCAGGGACGCCTCGGCGACGCGATCGCGCGCGCTGCGGCCCGACGCGAGGAAGACGCCGCCCAGCAGCGTCAACGCTTCGCCGGACTCAAGGCCGGCCTGGCCCGCACCCGCGCAGCCCTGAATGTCAATATCGGCGAACTGGTCTCTGGCCGCACCGGGATCGACGAGGATTTGCTCGAGGAACTCGAGATGATTCTGGTCGCCGCCGATGTCGGCGTGCCAGCCACGCGCCGCATCATCGATGACCTGGCCTATCGCGTAAAGCGCCATGAGGCACTGGAGCCGGACGCCTTCCTCGCCGCGTTGCACCGGGAGTTGGCCAGCCTACTGGTCGGCCCCCACGCACCGGTGAAACAGCCGGCGCCGGGGCGACCGCAGGTGATCCTGATGGTCGGCGTCAATGGCGCCGGCAAGACCACCACCATCGGCAAACTCGCCCGTCAGCTCAAGGATGAGGGCAACAGCGTCATGCTCGCGGCGGGCGATACCTTCCGCGCTGCCGCCGTCGAGCAGTTGCAGAGCTGGGGCGAGCGTAACCAGGTGCCGGTGGTCGCGCAGCACACCGGCGCCGATCCGGCCTCGGTGATCTTCGACGCGCTCCAAGCGGCGACCGCGCGCGGAATCGATGTGCTGATCGCCGATACCGCCGGGCGCCTGCATACGAAATCGAACCTGATGGAAGAATTGCGCAAGATCGCCCGGGTGCTCAAGAAGATCGACCCGGACGCCCCGCACGAGGTGATGCTGGTGATCGATGCCACCGCCGGACAAAACGCCCTGCAGCAGGCCCTACAGTTCAACGACACCCTGCCACTGACCGGCATCGCCCTGACCAAGCTCGACGGCACCGCCAAGGGCGGCATCATCTTCGCGATCGCCGATCGCCTGCGGGTACCGCTGCGCTTCATCGGCGTCGGCGAGAAGGTCGAGGATCTGCGCCCGTTCGATGCCGAGACCTTCTTGCATGCGCTGCTGAGTCCGTGATCCGCTTCGAGCATGTCAACAAGCGCTATCCGGAGCGCGGCGACGCCCTCAAGGATCTGAGCTTCGAACTCGCCGCCGGCGAGATGGCCTTTTTGACCGGCCACTCGGGCGCTGGCAAGAGCACCCTGCTGAAACTGATCGGCCTCGTCGAACGCCTGACCCGCGGGCGCATCCTCGTCGATGGCCGCTCGCTCGGTGAGCTGCCACGGCGGCACATTCCCGACCATCGCCGCAGCATTGGCATGATCTTCCAGGATCATCGGCTGCTGAACGATCGCACGGTCTACGACAATGTCGCCTTGCCCCTGGTGGTGGCTGGCATGCCCAAGCGCGAGGTCGGTCGGCGCGTGCGCGCCGCGCTCGATCAAGTCGGCCTGCTCGCCCTGGAGCGCGCGCAGCCCATCGCGCTCTCCGGCGGCGAGCAGCAGCGCGTCGGCATCGCCCGCGCCGTGGTCGCGCGCCCACCGATCATCCTCGCCGACGAGCCCACCGGCAATCTCGACCCGGACCTCTCGAGCGAAATCTATGTCCTGTTCGAGCGTTTCCATGAACTCGGCGTCACCTTCCTCATCGCCACCCATGATCAAGAACGGGTCAGCCGCATGGCGCACCGCATCCTGCGGCTGCATCAAGGTCGATTGGTCGCCGACTCGGGGAACTGGTAGATGGCCAGATACCGCTTGCCCCCCACCAATCGCCGCCACCCGCGCAACGCTGGCCTAAGCCGCCGGCGTCTCTCGGCCTGGCTTGAGCAACATCGAGAAATCGCCCTCGAGACCCTAAGACGGATGCTGCGCCAGCCCTTGGCGACCCTGATGACCGTCGCCGCCGTCGCCATTGCCTTGGCCTTACCGACCGCACTCGTGGTGGTGCTCGATAACCTCAAGGCCCTCGGCGGCGACTGGCAACGCAGTGCCGCAATTTCGGTGTTCCTCGAGCAGGAACGCGACGAGGCCGAAGGCGCTCAGCTGAGCGAGCGCATTGCGCAACGCCCCGAGGTGGCGGCCGTCGCGCTGGTCAGCCGCGCCGATGGACTGGCCGAGTTTCGCGCCTACAGCGGCCTCGGCAGCGCCTTGGATCAGCTCACCGAGAACCCCCTGCCGGTGGTGCTCGAGCTACAGCTGCACCCCTCGGCCCTGGAACCGGCTCGCTTGACGCCCTTTCTCACCGCCATCGAGGCCATGCCCGAGGTTGCGTTCCTGCGTGAGGATGCGCAATGGGCGCAACGCTTTCAGGCCATCCTGGCCCTGCTACGCGCTGGGGTCGTCCTGCTTGCGCTGTTGCTTGGGCTCGGCGTGCTGCTGGTAGTCGGCAATACCATCCGGCTCGAGATCGAGAACCGCCGCGATGAGATCCAGATTATGAGCCTGGTGGGCGCAACCAACGGTTTCGCCCGCCGTCGCTTCCTCTATAGTGGCGCTTGGTATGGTCTGCTCGGCGGCATCCTGGCCTGGCTCTTGGTCACCCTGATGGTCTGGCTGCTCGCCGGCCAAGCCGCCTCGTTAGCCGATCTCTACCATCGCTCGTTCGCGCTCCGGGGGCTTGGCCTCACCGAGGTCGCAATCTTGCTCGCCGGCAGCGTACTGCTCGGCATCGTCGGCAGTTGGATCGCCGTCGGCCGTCACCTCGATCTCAGCGGCGACCTTTGAACAAGGCGCGCGAACTTGTCGGTCAGGATGGCATCAAACAGCGCGAGATCGAATACCGCTCGATCAACAGGGACACCTGGGGGTTTGTCTAACTTTTGACACAGGAACTTTCCGTTCAAAGCCTGCTCGAAAACCCTGTCGCGACTATTGTCAAACGTCGCCAACGCTGCTAGCATTATTCCTGAGTAAAACACTAGGGTATTCCATCATGAGCAACGACATCGCAGCCATTGGAACGTTATCGACCGGCACCATCGATAGTTACATCTCGAGCGCCTACCAGATCCCCGTTTTGACCGCAGAGGAAGAGCGCTCCCTCGCCGTCAGACTGCGCGATAACGGCGACATGATGGCAGCCCGGCGCCTTGTGCTGTCGCACCTTCGGTTCGTCATCCGCATCGCACGCGGCTATCTCGGTTACGGGCTGCCCCTGCCAGATCTGATTCAAGAGGGCACCGTCGGCCTGATGAAGGCCGTGCGTCGCTTCGAGCCCGACGTCGGCGTGCGCTTGGTCTCGTTTGCCGTGCACTGGATTCGCGCCGAGATCCACGAGTACATCCTGCGCAACTGGCGCATCGTGAAGGTCGCCACCACCAAGGCACAGCGTAAGCTGTTCTTTAATCTACGCAGCTCGAAAAAGCGCCTGGGCTGGTTCACCAAGGCCGAGGTCGATAGCGTCGCCGCCGATCTCGGCGTCAAGCCCGAGACCGTCCTCGAGATGGAGTCGCGGCTTTCGAGCCACGACATGTCGTTCGACGGGCACGACGACGACGATGACGAATCGCCGTCCGCGCCCTCGACCTATCTGCCAGATATCCGCATGGAGCCGGCCGCCGCACTCGAACGCGAGGACAACGATGGCTGGCAGCGCGAGCGCCTGTTCGCCGCCCTCGAGCAGCTCGACGAGCGCAGTAAGACGATCCTGCGCGAGCGCTGGCTGAACGAGCGCAAACAGACGTTGCACGAGTTGGCCCAGCAGTTCAATGTCTCGGCCGAGCGCATCCGCCAGATCGAGAAGAATGCGATGAACAAGCTGCGCGTTCAGCTCGAACTCTGACGACGCCAACGTTTAAGCTAGCGCATCGGCGAGCGCGGAAACCGGTGGCAAGGAAGCACGCCGGGGCATCTCGCTCGCCGAGCGTCCAGCAACCGGCCAGCAACCGGGAAGACCCGCGCGAAACCGGGTACCATCCGCAGCGACGGCTCCATCGCACCTTCCATCACGCGCGCCAACCGACCAACCGATAACCTCGATGATCACTGCCTTTGCACGCCCCCGGGTTCGACTCGGCGTTGCCGGTCTCCTCACTGCCGCAGCCCTCATGACGCCACTGTTGGCTCATGCAACCGTCCCGGCCACGCCGCTCATGACCCTCTACAAGTTCAACGGACCGCTTGAGATCCCGTACTACGAGATCGGCCCCAGCGGCCCGGGTCGACCGGCCGGCAGCCTCCCGCAGGGAACCTCGGTCATCCCATGTCTCGTCGTTCGCAACGGACGCGCGCTCACCGATGACAAGGGCACCCCCTACGTTGGCTTCGAGGTCGTCGTCAATCCCGCCAAGGACAAAGGCGAGCGCGCCACCGCACGCTTCAATCGGGTCTTCTCCGAGCGCGAATCGCTCCAGGTCGAAAACCACCATTGCGACAGCAATGTGCGTCACCTGCTCAATGTGCGTGACCTGTATGTGTTGCGCAAGCCGCCCTTCTCCGATCCGCCCGGCCAGGGCGATGCGGCAGCCGCCGAGCGCCAGGGGCAGAGCCGGCTGGATCAGATCGTGCGCGTCTTTCACAACTCGCCCGAATGCGCCTCGGTCGATGCCTCCTTGCTTGGACGCCGGGCCCGACTCGCACTCGCTTGGGATCGCTTCATCGGCAAGCACGATGGCCGCTGGGACGCGACCACGCTGGCGCGCGCCAAGCATCTCGATTACAGCATGCGCACGGCCATCTACGAGGGGCATCTCGACCGCGGCTGTTCGGCCTACGGCGCTTGCGAGCGCAATGTGGTAGTGCTCTCGATCCGCAACCGCGGGGTCGGCCAATGTCTGACGCGCCAAGGCTGTCGGTTTCCCGGCGATTTTCAAGGCATCGCCTCCGATGTCTCGCAGTACAACATCTGGGATGCCTATCTGACCCAGATTTCCGGGCTCACCTCCTGTTATCTGCGCACCGATCTTGCCAAGCGCGAACATTACGATCGTGTCCAGTTGATGTACACGCAGAGCGTTGGCGACGCCGAGACCATCCTCTACGGCGGCACGCCGGCGCTGGCGACGGTCTTTCCGGGCACGCCTCTCGCTGAGCTGACCGAGCTGCGCCATTACTACCATCCCCCGGCGATGGGTAAATGCTTCCCGCAGCACGATCGGATCGAATACATGTCCGGCGCTGTCGCCGAGAAGGGCGCCGATCGCGTCTTGCTCGCGAACACGCGGATTCAGGTCGGCGCTCGGGTCGGGAGCGGCTATCGTTTCAAGGAGTTTCGCTTCGATCAGGAAGGCCTGATCGATGCCGTGCGCATCGAGGACAACTACCCCGGCTTCGTCGTCGATGCGCGTAAAGTGAGTTTGGGCGGCGGCAGCGGCTGCACCCCTTACGGCGTCTCCAGCGGCTGTCGCTTCTCCACCATCGGCCGCTACCGGCGCACGCCGAGTTGGCTCACGGCGGGCAAACCGCTGGCGATCAACTGCCACATCGACGACCGCAGCGAGTCATGCCGCGACAGTGGGCGCAAGCAACAGGTCACTGTCGGCGGTGCCTGCGATGTCGATATGATGCCGGTCACACGAGTGCGTTAAGGTCTGTTCACCTGGACGGGAAAGGGGGGCATAATCCAGCGCTTTCCCGAACCGACCTGCCTTCGGCAGATGGCAGACGGCCAACCAGGTGAGTAGAGCATGCAATACGACAATCACCTTTATCAGATCCTGGCCCCAAACCCAGCGCTGGTCGCTTCACAGCTGGACCCGGAAGCCTTCGCCAAGCATTACACGGCGGGTTCCGTGCGCTATTACGCCGGCAAAGTGGTGTTCGCGGAAATCGATCTCGATTACCGCCACCCCTATTTCAAGATCGACGATGCGCTCGCGGGCTTGCAGCCCCACCCGGACGGCCGGCCGAAGGCGACCAAATTCATCTCCACCTACCGCGTGCTCGAGCACATCGATCTGGAGGCCATTCAGCGCGTGTTCCTCAGCACGCAGGAAGGCTATACCCTCGGGCTCGATCCGGCACCCTATGACAAGACTCACGAGGCCGGCTTCCTGCGTATCTATGCCGATATCGCGCCCCTGCGCATGCTGGTGATGTCACGGCTCGATTTCCCGGCCTTCGGCAAGTACATCACCGATCCGGAGTTTCCCAAGGGGGCGCCGAAACAGTTCTACACGCAGATCGAGCTGGATATCGAACATTTCCTCGAAGAATTCGAGGAGCGCCCGACCATGCACCCGCCGATTCCCGGCCTGCATCCCTCGAATCTGCGCGCCGCCATCATGGAACTGCGTGCCGAGCCGAATAAGCTGACCAAGGGGCTGCGCCTCGACAGCGCTTTTGAAACCATCCCCTACAAGTTCATTCGTCACGGCTTCATGTTCGCCTCCCAGGAATCGACCCGCTTCTTTCCGATGCCCTCGATGGAGCAGATCGAGGCGACCCATTACCGCTTCTGGCGCGCCATGTAACGGCAACGCGACCTCGACGCGGGAGCCGTGCCTCCGCGTCGAGGTCGCTGGTATCGCTGAACACGACAACGACAACGACTCGAGCGAGAAGGAGAATCTTTTCACCATGAGCCTGAATGCTCTCATACCGATCCTGTTCGGGATCATTGGCCTCAAGGCGGCCCATCTCGTCTACCAGAAGGTGATGGCCTACCCGAAGGGCGAATCCAAGGTCGCCGCCATCGGCGATGCCATCCATCTCGGCGCCATGGTCTTCATGCGCCGCGAGTACACGATGCTCGGCATCTTTGCCGTGGTGCTGCTGGTGGTGCTGGAACTCTTCCTGGGTTGGAAGACCGCGCTCGCCTTTCTGATCGGTGCCCTGACCTCGGCGCTGGCCGGCTATATCGGCATGAACACCGCGACCCGCGCCAATGTGCGCACCACCGTCGCCGCGCACACCAAGGGCCAGGCCGAGGCGCTCACCGTGGCCTTCTTCGGTGGCTCGGTCATGGGCTTGGCGGTGGCCTCGCTGGGGCTGCTCGGCCTCGGCACGCTCTACCTGCTGTTCGGCGGCGATCCGGAGACCGCCCACGCCATCCACGGCTTCGGCATGGGCGCCTCGAGCGTGGCGCTGTTCTCGCGCGTCGGTGGCGGTATCTTCACCAAGAGCGCCGATGTCGGCGCCGACTTGGTCGGCAAGATCGAGGCCGGCATCCCCGAGGACGATCCACGCAACCCGGGTGTGATCGCCGATAACGTCGGCGACAACGTCGGCGACGTCGCCGGCATGGGCTCGGACATCTTCGAGTCCTACTGCGGCGCCATGATCGCTACCATTGCCATTGCCTCGACCCTGGCAGCGGACATCATCGACCCGATCGGCGAGCGCGCGGCGCTGATGTTCCTGCCGCTGGCGCTGTCCTCGGCCGGCCTGCTCTGCTCGATTGCCGGCATCTGGCTGGTGCGGCGCTTCTCCGATCAGGCCCCGGAACGCGCGCTGCGCATCGGCACCATCGGCTCCAGCCTGCTGTTCATGGTCGTCGCCTTTCTCGTCATCGTCGGCACCGGGGTCACCAGCGCGGTCTGGGGCGCGGTGCTCGTCGGCGCGCTTGGCGGCATCGTCATCGGCCTGGTGACCGAGTATTACACCTCCTCCAAGCCCGTGGCTGCGATTGCCTTAGCCGGCGAGACCGGGCCGGCCACCGTCATCATCACCGGTTTTGCCGTCGGCATGCGCTCGGTGATTATTCCGCTGCTAACCATCAGCGCCATCATCTTTGTCTCCAACCAGCTCGCCGGTCTCTACGGCGTCGGCATCGCCGCCGTCGGTATGCTCGCCACCGTCGGCATCACCATGGCCATCGACGCCTATGGCCCAGTGGCCGATAACGCCGGCGGGATTGCGGAAATGGCCGGCCTGGGCGTCGAGACCCGGCACATCACCGATTCGCTCGATGAACTCGGCAACACCACCGCCGCGATCGGTAAGGGCTTCGCCATTGGCGCGGCCGCCCTCGCGGCGCTCGCCATCATCACCGCTTATATCGAAAGCGTGTCACTGCATGTGCCGGACTTCGAGCTGCTGCTGAGCGACCCGATGGTCATCATCGGCCTGTTCATCGGCGGTATCCTGCCCTTCGCCATCGCCGCCATCACCATGACGGCGGTCGGCGAGGCGGCGTTTGCGATGATCAACGAGATCCGCCGCCAGTTCCGCGAGATCACCGGCCTGCTGGAGGGCACCGCCGAGCCAGACACCGCCCGCTGCGTCGATATCGCCACCACAGCGGCGCTGAAGAAGATGATCCTGCCCGGCGTCATCGCCATTGCCGCGCCCTGGGTGGTTGGCTTCATCCTCGGGCCGGCGGCGCTCGGCGGCATGCTCGGCGGCGCCCTGCTCGGCTGCGTGCTGCTCGCACTGACCATGGCCAATGCCGGCGGCGCCTGGGACAACGCCAAGAAGTTCGTCGAGAAGGGCAATCATGGCGGCAAGGGCTCGGACACCCACAAGGCGACGGTGGTTGGCGATACCGTCGGCGATCCCTTCAAGGACACCTCGGGGCCGTCGATGAACATCCTCATCAACGTCATGGCCATCGTCAGCCTGGTGATCGCGCCCCTGCTCGGCAACAGCCTGCTTGGCTGAACGCCGACTCCGGCGGTGCGCAGGCATCGCCGGCGCGCGCCCAGCGCGCCCTATTGCGCGCTCACCGCGCGGCATTTTCAGGAACTGCGTTTTCCGCAGCGGTTCTACTCTGGACTCTCGCCGAGGGTCTGGTAGTACTGCTTGATATCCTCGCCGATGGTAGCGGTGACCTGATAGAAGACCTCGTGTGAGATCCGCACCGGTTGGCCATCGACTCGATCGGCCTGGGCACAGGTCTCGGCAATCAGCCGATAGAGGTAGTTCAGCACGAAGCGGGGCTGCCGGAGGCGATCTAGGGCGCCGAGGATCTCGCGCTGCGGGATGACCGAGGCAAACAGATTGTCGAGCGAATAGGGCTGGCTGGAATCGTTCCGGCAGATGCGCAGGCGGGCGGACATCATGTCGAACAGCTGCTTGTCGCCCCAGCGGAATGGATAGATGATCTTCTGCTTGTCGAAGCGCGCCTCGTTGGCCTTCTCCGAACTGGCCTTGCGCACGGCTTCGTAGAGCTGGCGCGGCAGCAGCATCTTAAAGCTGAGGTTCGGATGCAGCTGCAGGATACGATTGTTCCAGAGCGGCCAGACGAAGTCCTCCATGCGCTCACGGTCACCATTGATCAACGAGGGCTCGTCGACCTTGTCCATCACCACCACGATCTGCTGATAGCCGAGCTTGAGCACGATATCGATGAACTTGGTCGCAAATAGCCGACGCACATCGTCATTGTCGCGCCAACCGCCGCGTTTCACGTCCTGATCCTTGAGATAGCCGCGTGGGATCGAGCGCAACGCCCGCTCGACATCCCGCGTATTGCGATCACGCACCAGGATCTCACGCTCTGCGGCGCGCGCGACACCGCGATAGAAGGCCCCTTGCGCCAATGGCACGATACCCAATGTGAGCAGCCCGACGATCAGGCCCTGGAGTCTGCTGAAGGCGCCTTTGAACACCCCCCGCGCTAACAATCGCCGAGCCAGCGTCGAGATGATGCGATTGTAACGATCCGGTGGGCCGCTGACATAGAAGGCCATCAGCATCATCAGATCATGACGCTGGTATCGCTCCAGGCGCTCCAAGGGGATATCGGCGCTTTTGAACTCTTTTATCAAGGCCTCCATGCCACAGACCAGGATCGCGTCTAGATGTTGCGCCAAGCCAAAATCCTTCAGCGTGACTGCCACCTGACGGCGCCGATCTTGTTCGAGTTTACGCTTGAAGGCCTCGAGGAAGCCGTTGAAGTCATCGTAGCGCAGCATCAGGATGCGCCCCTGATCCTGATGCTCACTGTTGTAATGTTCGATGTTCCTTTCCAGCGCCAGGCGCAACGCTGACTTGCCGCTGCCCTTGACGCCGAAGATCATCGAGGTGCCGCGCCCAGGCGGATCGCCGAAGAACTTGTCCCACGCCTGATGATTGAAGGTGTAGTCGGCCTCGTTGACGAGTTCCTCGAACACCTTGTCGTTCTGCGCTTCTTCCTCGATGAAAGGATTGCGAGCGAGCCCATGAGACTCTAGAAATTGCGACATCGCAATGGACATGGGAAAGATACCTTTTCGACGTCAATAGAGGGCGTGCCTGCGCGCACAGCCCGTCGGCGCTCACGCGAGCACGCCCTGGTCAGTTTCCGCGAGCGATGCGGAGCAGCGGCGCGCAGGGATGATGGTTAACGTGTTGTGGCTATCCTGCCATAGTGACGGGACGCTGTCTTGTTGATCGCGCACCGAACCGCCGCGCCGAGGCGGCCCTCACGGCGGCGCTATCAGCACATCGGCGGACCGGTCTGCCCACCAAACCGCCTGGAGATAGGCATCGGTCATCTGTGAAGGGGTCAGATGCGCGAACCGGGCTTGCTGAAAATGGCTCTGCTCGTAAGCGATCACGCTTGCCAGCGCCTCGCCATAAGGCCCTCGGTGATGTAACAGCGCATCCCGCACCTCGCTGGTCAGCGGCAGCGCATCGAGCACCTCCGCCAAGGGTACCCGCATCATCGCATCGAGCAGCGAGAACAGCCCCACAGTGAAATAGCTGTCGGCATGCGCCCGCCCGGCAAACGTGGCCAGCAGCTCGCACATCTTGGCGCGATGGATGCCTTGAACCATCAGTTCGCTGGACTGGTTGTCGAGCTTGGCGAGCAGTAACAACGAGGCCCAGCGCTGGATGCGTTGGGTGCCGAGGTAGACCACCGCCGCGCGCAGCGATTCGACCACTCTGGGCAGCGCGAAGAAGGCGGAATTGAGGTGGCGTAGCAGTTTGTAGCTGAGCGTGACATCCTGGCTGATGATCTCTTCAAGCTCCGAGACATCGACGTCTGGGTTCTGCAACCGGGTCGTCAACTCCAGCAGCTTCAGCCGATTGGTCGGGATTTGAGCGCCCTGCACGATATTAGGCCGGGACAGGAAGTAGCCCTGAAAGTAATCGAAACCGAGCTGTTTGCAGTAGTCGAAGGCCTCCTCGGTTTCGACCTTTTCCGCCAATAGCTTGACATCGTACGCACGCAGCAAGCGCACATGTTCAACGAGTTCCTGCCGCGACAATGCCATGAGATCGAGCTTGACGATGTGCGCGAGTTCCATGAAAGGCCGCACCGAGTCCTGGAAGACAAAATCATCCAGCGCCACCATGAAGCCGTCGCGCACATAGGCTTGCAATCCGGCGATCACATCGGCATCGGGCCGCACATCCTCCAGCACCTCCAGCACCACGCGGGTGGCGGGCAATGGCAGTGATTCACGATCAACCAGGAAGCGCCGGGTAAGATTGATGAAGGCGCGATGCGGGCCCACGATGCGATCGAGGCCGAACTCCAGAAACACATTCACGATCACCTGCGACGTCGCCCGGTCGCCATCCATCTCGCCCGCATAGTTCCCGGAACCATCGCGGAACAAGAGTTCGTAGCCGTACAGATTCGAGTTCCGATCGAAGATCGGTTGACGTCCGACGAAAATCTCGTCCACCGTCTATCTCCTTTGTGTGCTTCTCTCGAAACGCATCTTGCATCCCTATCCCTGCGCAGGCGCCTCAGCCGCCAGCGTCGGTCACTGGTCGGAAGCAGCGCACCATGCCACCACCTGGCAGTCGCCGGACCTCCGGATAGGCCTGCGCGCACTCGGCGATGGCGCGCGGGCAGCGCGGATGAAAGTGACAGCCGGCCGGGGGCGTGGCGGGTGACGGCATATCGCCCTCGAGCCGGATGATCTGGCGGCGCTCGGCCTTGTCCATCATCGGCACCGCCGAGAGCAGCGCCTGCGTATAGGGATGGCGCGGCTCATCGAGCACCTCGTCGGCGCGCCCTTGCTCGACGATACGGCCTAGATACATCACCGCGACCTCATGCGCCAGATAGGCGACGACTGAGATATCGTGGGTAATAAACAAATAGCTGAGCCCAAGCGCGTCCTGCAGCCGTTTGAGCAGGTTTAGGATCTGCGCCTGCACCGAGACATCCAAGGCGCTGGTCGGCTCGTCGCAGACGATCAGCTTGGGATCGACCGCGAGCGCGCGGGCAATGCAGATGCGTTGGCGTTGGCCGCCGGAGAACTCGTGCGGATAGCGATCCATCGCCTGCTCGTCGATGCCGACCTGTTCCAGCAACGCGGCTACCCGACGTCGCCGCGCGGCCCGATCCGGCTCGATGCCGAGCGCTTGCAGTCCCTCGCCGACGATGTCGCCAACCAACATGCGCGGGTTCATCGAGGCGAAGGGATCTTGGAAGATGATCTGCAGCTCTTTGCGATAGCGGCGCATCTGCCCGGCCCGAATCGCGGCGAGATCGACACCGTTGTAGCGCACCTGGCCGCCGGTCGGTGGCTCGAGCCGTAGGATCGCCTTGCCAACGGTGGTCTTGCCGCAGCCCGACTCGCCGACCAGGGCCAGGGTCTGCCCAGCCCGCAAGCGCAGATCGACGCCATCGACGGCCTTCACATGACCGACCGTGCGGCGGAACAGGCCGCGCTGAATCGGGAAGTGCACCTGCAGTCCATCGACGGCGAGCAGTGCCTGCGCCTGTACATCGGAGACGGAGACAGCCGCGCCAACACCGGCCCCACCGGCCCCACCAGCCTCAGCTTCTGCCTCTACCTCGCGGAAGCGCGCCGGCCCTTCGGCCCAGAGCAGACAGCGCACCTGTTGCTCGCGGTTGGGCTGGAACCAAGCGATCGGCGCTGCACGGCAGGCCGGCATGACCTGGCGACAGCGCTCGGCAAAGCGACAGCCGACGAAGGGCTGATCGAGCGGCGGCACCCGGCCCGGGATCACCGCCAGCGCACCGCGCCGCTTGCGCGCGCTTGGCACGCTCTCCATCAGCGTGCGGCTGTAGGGATGCGCCGGCGCGGCGAAGAAGGCCTCGACCTCGGCCTCCTCGACGATCTGCCCGGCATACATCACCGCGAGCCGGTCGGCGGTCTCGGCGACCACGCCGAGGTCATGGGTGATCAGCAGCACCGCCATCCCGGTTTGCGCTTGCAGCCCCTTGAGCAATTGCAGAACTTGGGCCTGGATGGTGACATCGAGCGCGGTGGTCGGTTCATCGGCAATCAGCACTTGCGGGTCGCCGGCGAGCGCCATCGCGATCATCACGCGCTGCTTCATCCCGCCCGAGAGTTGGTGCGGGAACTCGCTGGCGCGCTGGGCCGGGTCCGGGATACCAACCGCCCGCAGCAGCTCGACCACCCGTTCGCCGACCGCCGCCTTTGGCAGGCGCTTGTGCAGCCGCACCGCCTCGGCGATCTGCTCGCCGACCTTGAGCACCGGGTTCAGCGAAGTCTGCGGTTCTTGGAAGATCATCGCCATGCGCCCACCGCGTACGCCGCGCATCTCGCGCTCGGTCAGCGCCAACAGCTCGGTGCCATCGAGCCGCACCGAGCCGTCGGCGATGCGCCCCGTCAGCGGTAGCAGGCGCATCAGCGACAGCGCCGTCATCGACTTGCCGCAACCCGATTCGCCAAGTAGGGCGAGGGTCTCGCCCCGGCGGATCGCGAAACCGACGCCATCGCAGACCCGCACCGGGCGCTCGCCCGCGCCGAGCTGCGCGGTCAGATTCGAGACATGCAGCAAGACATCGCTCATCGACACAGGCCCAGGCGGCGAATGCTTCATGCCGCACTCCGCAGCCGGGGATCGAAGGCATCCCGAACCACATCGGCCAGCAGATTCGCCGCCAGCACCAGGGTGAACATAAAGACGAAGGCCGCCGCCAGCGACCACCAAACCACCGGGTCGCGCGCCAGCTCCAGGCGGGCGCTATTGATCATATTGCCCCAGCTGTTCATGGTTGGATCGACGCCAATGTTGACGTAGGAGAGCACCGCCTCGGCCAGCACCAGGCCGCTGAAATCCAACACCAGGGTGATCATCACGATATGCAGGACATTGGGCAGGATGTGGCGGCTAATCACCGTCGAATGCCGCACGCCCAGGGAGCGCGCCGCCTGCACATAGTCGGCCTCGCGCAGCTTCAGCGACTCCCCGCGCAGGAGTCGGCAGAGGCCGGTCCAACTGGTGACGCCGAGGATGATGCAGAGAAACAGCAAGCGCAGATCGGCGCGTTCGACCAGGCTCTGGAATTGATCGGCATGATTGGTCATATAGACCTGCAACATCAGGATCGCGGCCGCGATCAAAAGGACACCTGGGATCGAATTCAACGTGGTATAGAGATACTGGATCACATCGTCGGTGCGACCGCCGAAGTAGCCCGCCATGATGCCCAGGATCACCGCCGCCGGCAGCATCACCAGCGTCGTCAGGGTGCCGATCACCAGGCCGGTGCGGATGCTCTTCAGGCTCTGATAGAACACATCCTCGCCAACCTTGTCGGTGCCAAGGATGTGGTATTTAGCCGCCAGCTCGGCGGCCATGAAGCTCAGCACCAGCATCAACGCCAGCGTGATCAGCCCCACGCGCCAGGGAAGCTCGGTCTCGCCGCGCCAGATCGCCCGCACACTGGCATTGAACGGCTGCCGCCAGCGCAAGGCGAGCACCGCGATCAGGACCACGAGCAGCGCGCTCCAGACGATCAGCCCCGTGACCATTCCCAAGAGTCCGCGCAAGGCGATATCGACACCGCGCCGCGCCGGGTCATCCAGATGCGCACCGCCATGCTCGAGGCGCGGATAGCCACGCACCACACTGCCGTCAGGCTGCTCGATCGGCTCCTTGACGAAGAGGTGGCTGGCGAAAGGCGCCGAGAAGGTCTTCTCTTGACGCTCGCGCAGGCCGCTGAGCCAGAGATCCAGTACCGAGATGATTTGTGTCGAATAGGTTGGGGCCGCCGCAGATGGGGCCGCCGCGACGGACTCGACGCGCGGATGAAAATGCAGCGAGTCAAGCAGCCCGATGCCGATATAAAACAGAATCACCACCAGCGCGGCCAGGCCGATCGGCGAGCGCCCGACTTGCCGCCAGGGACCGCGCAGGTGCTCATGGCGTGCGGCATAGAGGCCGAAGCCGATGCCAACCGCAATCAGCACGAAAATCAGGGCATCGGTGATCAGGATAACCGGCACGGCAGCGCCCTCAAGACAACCGGACCCTGGGATCGACCAGGGTGTAGGAGAGATCGGTCATGATCAGCCCGACGATGTAGAGCACCGAGCCGAGGAAGACCATCGCGCGCACGATCGAGAAATCCTGGCGGTTGATCGCATCGATGGTGTAGCTACCGAGGCCGGGCACGCCGAAGAAGGATTCGATGATCAGCGCACCCATGAACAACAGCGGCAGCACCGCGACCACACCGGTCAGGATCGGAATTAGCGCATTGCGCAGCACATGGCGAAACAGCACCTTGCGCTCGTGCAGCCCCTTGGCGCGGGCGGTGCGCACATAGTCGCGGTTGATCTCCTCAAGGAAGAAAGTGCGATAGAGCCGGGTGCTGCTACCGATGCCGGCGACGACGCCGACCACCACCGGCAGGATCAAGAACTTGAGCGCATCGAGCCCGGTGTCATAGCCGGAGATCGGCACCAGGCGAAACAGTTTGCCGATCAGGAACTGGCCGCCGATGATGTAGAACAGCCCGGAGATCGACATCATCGCGACCAACAGCACCACACTGCCGACATCGATATAGGTGGCGCGAAAGAACACGATCATCAGGGCATAGCTGATGGCGATCGCCAACCCCACCAGCAGGGTCGGAATCGCGATCGCCAGGCTCGGCCACATGCGCTGGCGGATATCGAAGCCGATATCGCGCCCGCTGTCGGACTGCCCGAAGTCGAACGCGAACAACTTTAGCGACTTCTGAAAGAAGATGGTCTCGGTGAGGGCGCCCAGCCCGCCCGCTGCGGCGTTGTAGAGCAAGGGCTTGTCGTAGCCGCGCTCGCCCTTCCAGGTGTCGATGGCCTCCTGGGTCACGCGCTTGTCGCCGAGCTGCATTCGCGCCATGTCATCGGGCGAGTTGACGACGAAGAACAACAGAAAGGTGATCAGGTTGACACCGATCAGGATCGGCAGCGCGTAGAGCAGACGGCGCAGGATATAGGCACTCATAGCGCCCGCCCTCGCTCGCGCCGGCGCGCCACGATCAGCGCCGGGACCGCCCCCACCACCAGAACCAACAGCAAGGCGCCGAGCGGCCAGAGCACCGGCGGATTCCAGCGCTCGCGCAGCTCCTCGCGCAGCGCGGGATCGAGGCGACGGTACTTGAGGGTGTTGTTGGCCATCAGATTCGGCTGCACGTTGTCGAGCCATTGATGATGAAGGCTGAAAGACTTCGGATAGAAGCCGAACGACCAGGGCGCATCATGGCGCAGAATCGCCGTCATTTCATCGATCACCGCCTGACGCTCAGGCCCATCATCCATGTTTTTCATCCGCTCAAACAGCGCATCGAACGCCGGGTTGCGATAATTGGCCGCGTTTTCGCCGCCGTCGACCTTGCGATTCGGGCCATAGAGCAGGAAGAAGAGGTTCTCCGGGTCGGGATAATCGGCATTCCAGCCCCACATGAAGACTTGCCCGGTGCCCTCGCGCATCTTCTCCTGGAAGCGATTGTAATCGGTCGCGCGCACAACCAGCTCGATGCCGAGCTTGGCGAATTGCTTGCGGATCCAGTTCAACCGCGCGCGGCCATCCGGGCCGGCGTCCATGGCCTCGTAGTAGAGGGTCAGGGGCCGTCCGGTGTGCGGATCGCGTCCGTTCGGATACCCGGCATCGGCGAGCAGCGCCCTCGCCTCCTCCACGGGTTTGCGCACCGCGCGCCCATCGCGCCAATCGAAGACAACGGGATTGATCCCAGCCTCGCCCTCGCGGTGTCCGAAGATGCCGGGCGGAATCGGCCCCTGCCCCTCGACGCCCCGGCCATTGGCGAAGATCGAGATGTATTCCTCGAAATCGACCGCGATGCTGATCGCCTGCCGGAGCAACCGCGCCGACTCCGAGTCGCCGCCAAGCAGCGGGTCGAGCATGTTGAAGCCCATGTACCAGATCGTCGTCTGCACCGCAGTGACCAGCGTGATGCCCTGTGCGCGCATCTCGTCGGTGAGTTCGGCCTCGCCACCGGTGTCGAATTGGATCGCCTGATCGAAGGCATCGGAGCTGACGCCAGAGCTGTCGTAGAACCCCTGCAGGAATTTGTTCCAGTACGGGATACTTTCCCCTTCCAAGCTGTAGATGGCCTGATCGATGAAGGGCAGCGGCTTGCCGGCATCGGCAAGCCGCCCGGCGGCGTGATCCTCGGGCATCCCTTCGCTCGGGTAACGCTCGCCATGAAAATTCGGGTTGCGCTCGAGCACCATGCGCAGGTTCGGGTTGTTCTCGCTGAGCATGAAGGGACCGGTGCCGACCGGATACCAGTCCAGGGTCAGATTGCGCTGGCGCATTCCGGGCTGCCCGTAGAGCGCCTCGGCCTCCCAGGGCATGGGCGCAAAGAAGGGCATCGCCAGCCAGTAGAGAAACTGCGGATAGCGGCCCTCAAGGCGCACCCGATAGCGGTAGCGATCGATGACCTCCGCCCCCTCGAAGGCCACTTGGCGCAGATCGAAGAATAGACGCGCACCGTTCACCGGCTCTGGCGCGGCGGCCTCGATGCGCTCGCGCAGGGCCTGAAAGCCGAGGATGTGCTCGCCCATCAAGCCGGCGATCGGCGAGTGCAGCCAGGGCGTGGCCAAGCGCTTGATCTGGTAGACGTAGTCCTCGGCGATCAGCTCACGGGTGCCGGTCTCAGGCAGGTCATCGAGGGTCTTTAGGCGGGCGAGCGCCTTGGCATCGAGCTGATGATAGCGGTAGGCGCCGGCTGCATCCTGGGCGAAGGCTGGATGCGGCTGATACTGGATGCCGGGCGCGATCTCGATCAGATACTCGCTGATTGCGATCCGCTCTGGATCGGCATCGGCCGGAAGCGGCTCCCCCTTCGCATCGAGATAACGCACCTCGGGCAACGCCTGGGCGGTGAGCGGGACCAGTTCATAGGGGCGCTTGAGAAAATGATATTGCAGCGGTGGCTCGTAGATCTGCGCGATGAAGGCGTATTCATTCGCGCTGTAGGAGCGCACCGGGTCCAGATGCTTGGGCCGTTCGGTGAAGGCGCCGTAGAGGATATTCTCGCCGGATTGCGATGCTGGATAAGGGTTGTTCCAAGGCGGCTGCCCGCAGGCGCCGAGCAGCAGCACGAGAACGATCGGCAGAGGCCAGGAACGGCAGGCTCGCAACATAGATGCTTTCCGCGAAGGCTGAGTTTCTGTAACGTTAAGGGCCGCCTCATGCCAGCCATCCTACACATTTTCCGCTTGGAGAGACCACATGGGATTCTTGTCCGATAAACGTATCCTGATCACCGGCGTTGCTAGTAATCGCTCGATCGCTTGGGGCGTTGCCCGGGCGATGCACCGCGAGGGTGCGACGCTCGCCTTCACCTACCAGGGCGAGAAGCTCAAGAGTCGGGTCGAAGATCTAGCCTCGCAGTGCGATGCCGACTTCGTGCTGCCACTCGATGTCTCCAATGACGAGGAGATCCAACACTGCTTCGCCACCCTCGGCGAGGGCTGGGATGGCCTGGATGGCATCGTGCATTCGATCGCCTTCGCCCCCAAGGACCAACTCGAGGGCGATTACGTCGACAGCGTGACGCGCGAGGGGTTCGCCGCCGCGCACGATATCAGCTCCTATAGCCTGGCGGCGCTGGCCAAGGCTGGCCGCGCCCTGATGCAGGGGCGCAATGGCGCCATCCTCACCATGAGCTACCTAGGTGCGGTACGCGCGGTGCCCAATTACAACGTGATGGGGATCGCCAAGGCCAGTCTGGAGGCGAATGTGCGCTATCTGGCTGCATCGCTCGGTCCAGAGGGCACACGGGTCAATGCCGTCTCGGCGGGTCCGATCCGCACCCTAGCCGCAGCCGGCATCGCCGATTTCCGCTCGATGCTGAAACAGGTCGAGGAGCGCACGCCGCTGCGGCGCAACGTCACCATCGATGAGGTGGGTAACGCCGGTGCCTTCCTCTGCTCCGATCTGGCCTCCGGCATCACCGGCGATGTGCTCTACGTCGATACCGGTTACCACATCCTTGGGCTGGGCTGATTCTCGCCGATCGGCGTTCGGTTCTGAGCGCCGCCGGTCTAGAAGGGCTCGTCCGAGACGACCGGCTTGCGCTCGATCTTCGCGCGCGCCTGCATCTGCGTCAGGACCGCATCGACGTCGGCGCTCGCTAGCGCACGCTTGAGAACGTTGGCCTCTGCCGCGCGTTCGGCCGCGTCGAGCTGGGCTGGATCGCCGTCGATGACCTCGGAGACGACGACCACGAAGGCGTCGCCTTCATCGCTGGTGCTGCCGACCCGGCGCTCGGTGTCGGCGTCAGGCCGCGGCAGCGAGAACGCGAGCCGAATGACCTCGGGCGGGAGTTCGCGCGTGGCGCGACTGACCTGGCCAGCCTCGATCGGCTCAAAGCCCACGGCCGCCTCGGCCAGGGTCTGCCCAGCCCGAACCCGCGAGACGATCGCCTCGGCTTCGGCCTGCGCGGCCTCGACGGCCTGTTGTGCCTCGAGCAGCGCAACGATCTCGTCTCGCACCTCCGCCAACGCACGCACCGAAGGCTCGCGATGGTCGGCGACCCGAAGCACCATGGCCTGAAGTCCATCGGGATCGGGCTCTAACAGCTCGCTGTTATTGCCCTGAACCAACACCTCCTCGCTGAAGGCGGCGGCAATCACTCGCGGATGCGCGAAGAGACCTTCGCCGGTGCTGCGATCGATCCAATCGCTCTCCTGAATCTCGAGTTCGAGGGTCTCGGCGGCCGGGACCAGGCTATCGGGCGACTCATAGGTCAGGGTTGCGAGCTGCTCGGCCTGTTCGAAGAAGACGCCCTCGCTGCCGCCACTGCGCAGATCGGCGCTCAGCGCCTCTTTCACCGCCTCGAACGGCTGCGGCTCGCCGCCACGCACCTCCAAGACCTCGACCAGATGGTAGCCAAAGCGGCTGCGCACGGGGTCGCTCAGGGTGTCGGGCTGGAGCGCAAAAACGGCCTGCTCGAAGGCGGGATCGAGCGAGCCACGACCGATCCAGCCCAGCGCCCCGCCGTTGTCGGCACTGCCTGGGTCTTCGGAGACCTCGGCTGCGACGTCGGCGAAGGCTTCGCCGTCGCGAAGGCGCTCTTGAATCGCCTGCAGACGCTCGCGCGTCGCCGCGCGTGTGGCCTGATCGGCCTCGGCTGAAACCGTCAGCAGGATGTGACGGACGCGCCGCTCCTGCGGGGCCGTGAACGCATCGCGGCGCCGCTCATAGTGTTCACGCAAGGTGGCCTCGTCGAGGGTCTCGTCCGGCGCCGAGAGCCTAGCCGCATCGAGCAGCAGATAGGCGACGCGAACCTGCTCTGGGGTGGCGAATTGCTCTGGATGCTCGTCGTAGTAAGCCGCGACGGCCTCCTCACTGGGCGCCTGAACACGCGCCTCGAAGGCCGCGCTCGGCACCGGCACATAAGCCAACACACGCTGCTGGCGCATCAGGCTGAGGCTGCGTTCGGTTAAGGCGTCGGTCACGAAGGCGGTTTCGCGAATCGCCCGCGGGAGCTGCGTGATCAGCAACTGACGTCGCAGCGACGCCTCGTAAGCGGCTGGGGTCAACCCCTGTAACCGCAGCATCTGCTCGTACTGGGCCTTGGAAAAGGCGCCATCGCGTTGAAAGGCGGGCTCGCCAACGATAGTCCCGCGAACCGCTTGATCCGAGGTCCGCAGCCCCATGGCTTCGGAGTCTTCCAATAGCAGGGTCTCGCGGATCATGCGCTCGAGCACGTCCTCGCGGATGCGGGCATCGCTAAACAACGCCGGATTGTAGGCATCGCCGAGTTGATCCCTGAGCTGAATCCGGGTGCGATTCACAGCCTGATTGAACGCCCGCTCGGTGATCTTGGTGCCGTTGACGCTGGCAACCACGGGCTCCGCCCCGCCGCCGAAGTAGGAGTCGATCCCCCAGAAAGCGAACGGGATACTGATCAGAAGGATGATGGCCCAGGCGACCCAGCCCTGTGCGCGTTCTCGGATCTCCTGCAACATAGCGTGTCGGACTCAGCGTGCGAAAAAATGACAGGACAAATGAAAACGGGGTACCCAAGGAGGATACCCCGTTTCAAAGTGATGGCGGAGTGGACGGGACTCGAACCCGCGACCCCCGGCGTGACAGGCCGGTATTCTAACCAACTGAACTACCACTCCACGAAACTGTAGTGCTGCAACCCTGGGTGGTGGGTGCTGCAGGGATCGAACCTGCGACCCTCGCCTTGTAAGGGCGATGCTCTCCCAGCTGAGCTAAGCACCCTCTTTTCTGGGCACCCGCCCGAATGAAGCAATCATTGTATCGCGTCTTTGAGCGCTTTACCAGCCTTGAACGATGGATTTTTTGAGGCCGCGATCTGGATGGCGGCGCCGGTCTGCGGGTTGCGCCCGGTGCGCGCGGCACGCTCCTTCACCGAGAAGGTGCCAAAGCCGATGATCGAGACGGTCTCACCGTTCTTCAGGGTTGCCGCCACGGAGTCGGTCAACGCGTCGAGTGCGCGGGCTGCCGCAGACTTAGAGATATCGGCCGCATCGGCCATCGCGTCCACGAGTTCTGATTTATTCATTAATCCCCCTTGATTGACCCCATACCCTGGGGCCGTTTGCCGTGTGCGTAAGCGCGCGAGTCGAGCCAGCACTGGCTCGCATCGCGACATGGATAGAACAACTGCGTCGCTCCGATCAACCCGGGATTGTTAAGGAGGGCCCCAGAGGTGTCAACCCAAAAACCAGCAACGACGCGTCCCCGTGGTGCACTCAGTGGTGCGTGCGCACGCCCGTGTCGGGCTTCTTGGTCTCCTCGACCGGAGGCGCGACCTCCTCCTGCACCACCACATCCTCTTCGTCTGGACGCGGCACTGGACGCCCGGCTAGGGCCAGCTCCAAGACCTCGTCGATCCAGCGCACGGGTCTGATGTCCAAACTCTGTTTGATGTTCTTTGGAATATCGACCAGATCGCGCTCGTTCTCGTGCGGAATCAGCACCTGCTCGATACCGCCGCGATGCGCCGCGAGCAGCTTCTCCTTCAGGCCGCCGATCGGCAACACCTCGCCGCGCAGCGTGATCTCGCCGGTCATCGCGACACTCGCGCGCACCGGCATCTGGGTCAATGCCGAGACGAGCGCCGTGCACATCGCCACGCCCGCGCTTGGCCCATCCTTCGGCGTCGCGCCCTCGGGGACATGGATGTGCATGTCGTACTTCTGATGGAAATCAGTCTCGATCCCAAGTGAGTCGGCGCGCGAGCGCACCACCGTCATCGCCGCCTGGATCGACTCCTGCATCACGTCGCCGAGCTGGCCGGTAAAGATAAACTTACCCTTGCCCGGCACCAACGCCGCCTCGATGCGCAGCAGCTCACCGCCGACCTCGGTCCAGGCCAGGCCGGTGACCTGCCCGACCTGATCATGCTCGTCGGCCAGGCCGAAGCGGAAGCGCCGCACGCCAAGATACTTGTCCAATGATTTGGGCGTGACCGTCACCATCCTGTCGGGCTTCTTCAGCAGGATCTCCTTGACCACCTTGCGACAGATCTTCGATATCTCGCGCTCCAGATTGCGCACGCCAGCCTCGCGGGTGTAGTAGCGCACCAGATCGCGCAAAGCGGCCTCGCGAATCGACAGCTCGCCGCGCTTGAGCCCGTTGTTCTTCATCTGCTTCGGGATCAGATAGCGCTCGGCGATGTTGATCTTCTCGTCTTCGGTATAGCCCGAGAGGCGGATGACCTCCATGCGGTCGAGCAGCGCCGGCGGGATGTTCAGCGTGTTGGCGGTGGCGACGAACATGACCTCGGAGAGATCGAAATCGACCTCCAGGTAATGATCGTTGAAGGTGTTGTTTTGCTCCGGGTCGAGCACTTCAAGCAGCGCCGAGGCGGGATCGCCGCGGAAGTCCATCGCCATCTTGTCGATCTCGTCGAGCAAGAAGAACGCATTGCGCGCGCCGGCCTTGGATAGATTCTGGATGATCTTGCCCGGCAGCGCACCGATATAGGTGCGCCGGTGACCGCGGATCTCGGCCTCGTCGCGCACGCCTCCCAGGGACATGCGCACGAACTTGCGATTGGTCGCACGCGCGATCGACTGACCGAGCGAGGTCTTGCCGACGCCGGGCGGTCCGACCAGGCACAGGATCGGCCCCTTGAGCTTGCGCACACGCTGTTGCACGGCCAAGTACTCGGTGATGCGCTCCTTGACCTTCTCGAGCCCGTAGTGATCGGTATCGAGCACCTTCTCGGCCACGCCGACATCGTTGCGGATGCGGGGGCGCTTCTTCCAAGGTACCGAGACCAGGGTGTCGATATAATTGCGCACCACGGTCGCCTCGGCCGACATCGGCGACATCAGCTTGAGCTTGTTCAGCTCGCCGGTCGCCTTCTCCTTCACATCCTTAGGCATCCCGGCCGCTTCGATGCGTTTGCCGAGATCCTCGAGTTCGTTCGGCGCGTCCTCAAGCTCTCCCAACTCCTTTTGGATCGCCTTCATCTGCTCGTTCAGATAGTACTCGCGCTGGTTCTTCTCCATCTGTCGCTTGACGCGGCCGCGGATGCGCTTCTCCATCTGCAGGATGTCGTTCTCCGACTCCATCAGCCCCATCAGATGTTCGAGGCGCTGCTGCACATCGATCATCTCGAGCACGCGCTGCTTCTCGTCGAGCTTCAGCGACATGTGCGCGGCCATGGTGTCGGCCAGGCGGCTGGCCTCGTCGATGCTGGCCAGCGAGGTCAGCACCTCCGGCGGTACTTTTTTGTTGAGCTTGACGTACTGATCGAACAGCGCCACTGCCGAGCGCATCAGCACCTCTTGCTCGCGCTCGTCGGCCTCAAGCGTTTCGGCAAGTGGCGTGGCGGTGGCGGTGAAGGCGTCGTCGGTCGAGACGTAGCGGCTCGCCTTGGCGCGCTGATGGCCCTCGACCAGTACCTTGACCGTGCCGTCCGGGAGCTTCAACAGTTGCAACACATTGGCCAGGGTGCCGATCTCGTGCAGATCGTTGACCGAGGGATCATCGACCTCGGCATTTTTTTGCGCGACCAGCAGGATCTGCTTGTCGCTGGTCATGGCCGCATCCAGCGCCTTGATCGACTTGTCGCGGCCGACGAAGAGCGGAATCACCATGTGTGGATACACGACGACGTCGCGTAGCGGCAGTACCGGAATGGCCTGGCCGGATGTGAGTGCATCGACGACCTGAGAGTTCGAATCACGCTTGCCCATAGACTGTGCCCATATGCTGACGCCCGCCGGCCCGAGGGGCTGATCCCCGTGGAGATCATGGGCCGACGCGGCGGATTGTGCGTAAATGCCCGATTGGGAATGCCCGATAGGGAATGAGGTTAGGGCAGCGCCCGCGCGCTTCAATCAGCGCCCTGGGCTCACCTGCAAGAGAGGTGCCGAGGGATCACTCGGAAGAGGCAACGCGCTGCTGCTCGCCGCCGTCGTAGATGACGAACGGCGGGCTCTCGCCGTTGACCACGGAGGCATCGACCACGACCTTGCTCACATCGTCGATCGACGGCAGGTCGTACATGGTGTCGAGCAACACCTGCTCCATGATGGTGCGCAAGCCGCGCGCGCCGGTCTTGCGCTCCATGGCTTTGGTCGCGATGGCGCGCAGCGCATCCTCGCGCAGCTCAAGCTCGCAGCCTTCCATCTCGAACAGGCGCGCGTACTGCTTAGTGAGCGCGTGCTTGGGCTCGGTCAGGATTCGGATCAGCGCCTCCTGATCGAGTTCCTCGAGCGTCGCCATCACCGGCAGACGACCGACGAACTCGGGGATCAACCCATAGCGGATCAGATCCTCGGGCTCGACGTGACTGAGCAGCTCGCCGATCGCCCGATCGTCGTTCTTGCTATGGACCTCGGCCGAAAAGCCGATGCCGGTCTTCTTGGAACGATCGCGGATGACTTTGTCGAGTCCGGCGAAGGCGCCACCGACGATGAACAGGATATTGCTGGTATCGACCTGCAAAAACTCCTGTTGCGGGTGCTTGCGCCCGCCCTGCGGCGGCACCGAGGCGACCGTGCCCTCGATCATCTTCAGCAGCGCCTGTTGCACGCCCTCGCCGGAGACATCGCGGGTGATCGAGGGGTTGTCGGATTTGCGCGAGATCTTGTCGATCTCGTCGATGTAGACGATGCCGCTCTGCGCCTTCTCGACATCGTAGTCGCACTTCTGCAGCAGCTTCTGGATGATGTTTTCGACATCCTCGCCGACGTAGCCCGCCTCGGTCAGCGTGGTGGCATCGGCGATGGTGAAGGGCACATTGAGCAACCGCGCCAGGGTCTCGGCGAGCAGTGTCTTGCCCGAGCCGGTCGGGCCGATCAGCAGGATATTGCTCTTGGAGATCTCGATGTCTTCCTTGGCGTCGGCGACCTCGAGGCGCTTGTAATGGTTGTAGACGGCGACCGAGAGCACCTTCTTCGCCTTCTCTTGGCCGATCACGTACTGATCGAGCGAGTCGTTGATCTCGCGTGGCTTCGGTAGGCGGCTCGTGGCCTCGCCGAGGCCCTCTTGCATCTCCTCGCGGATGATGTCGTTGCACAGTTCGACGCACTCATCACAGATGAAGACCGAGGGACCCGCGATCAGCTTGCGAACCTCATGCTGGCTCTTACCGCAGAACGAGCAATAGAGAAGCTTGCCTTCATCGCTCTTTCCATGGGTATTTCCGCTCATAGATCATCTCTCCAAGATAGGCGCTGCGGGGGCCGGACGGGAATGGGGAAGGATTGGGACGGAACGATCGGCCGCGAAGCGTCTCCCGATCATAACCCGACATGCCCAGATGGCAACATGCACATCTCGACATGCATCAGGATATAGGTCATTGCAAGCGTCTTCCCAACTCCGCGTCGAGCCTTTGCCGGACTCGACGCTCTGTGTCGGGCAGATCGACGCTTCAATCGGCAGGCTTGGCGCGCGTATCGAGCACCTTGTCGATGAGGCCGTAGGCCACCGCATCCTCGCCGCCCATGAAGCGATCGCGCTCGGTATCGTCGGCGATACGCTCGATCGGCTGCCCGGTATGATGGGAGAGGATCTGGTTGAGCTGCTCGCGCGCGTGCAGGATCTCGCGCGCATGGATATCGATATCGCTGGCTTGCCCTTGGAAGCCACCGAGCGGCTGATGGATCATGAGACGCGAATGCGGCAGGCAAGAGCGCTTGCCGGCGGCGCCACCGGCAAGCAGCAGCGCGCCCATGCTCGCCGCCTGGCCCACGCACATGGTGCTGACCTCGGGGCGGATGAACTGCATGGTGTCATAGATCGCCAAGCCGGCGGTCACCGAACCGCCGGGCGAGTTGATGTAGAAATGGATGTCCTTGTCGGGATTCTCCGACTCCAGGAACAGCAGCTGCGCCACCACCAGGTTGGCCACATGATCGTCGACCGGGCCGACGAGAAAGACCACGCGCTCTTTGAGCAGGCGCGAAAAGATATCGAACGAGCGCTCGCCGCGGGCGGTCTGCTCCACCACCACGGGGACCAGACCCAGCGCCTGTGGATCGGTGCGCTGATGGGCGTTTTCGGTGTTCATCGTCATTTGGGCTCGGGCTTGGTTGAAGAAAGATCCGCTCGCGGACGTCGTCACTGCTGTGACGTCAGCTCGCTGAAGCTGCTCGGCTCCTCGGTCACTTCGAGCTGCTCGAGCAGATGCTCGACGACCATGTCTTCGAGCACGACCGATTCGATCGCCGCCAACCGTTGCCGCTCGGCATAGTGGTAGTCGATCACCGCCTGCGGATCATCATAGCTCGCCGCCATCTCCTCGAGCGTCGTGCGCACGCGCTGCGGATCGGGCGACAGCTCCTGCTGTTTGATCACCTCGCCGATGATCAGCCCAAGCGCGACGCGGCGTCGAGCATTATCGGCAAACAACTCGTCCGGCAGTTGAATCCCGGACCCGGCACCGCCCAGATTTTGCATCATCTGCTGGCGCAGGGAGGCGATCTCCTCGGTAATCATGGCCGCCGGAACGGGCAGCGGATTGGCCTCAAGCAGTGCGTCCATCACCTGATGCTTGACCTTGGCCTTGACCCGCTGCGCCAGCTCGCGCTCGAGGTTTGCGCGCACATCGGCGCGAAAGCGCTCGAGATCGCCGTCCTCGACGCCGAATCCGGCGGCGAACGCCGCATCGATCTCGGGCAGGATCGGCTCCTCGATGCGCTTCACAACCACCTTGAACTGCGCTGGCTTGCCCGCCAGCGCCGTCTGCTGGTAGTCCTCGGGGAAGGTCACCTCGACCACGGGTTGGTCACCGACGGCGACCCCCACCAACTGCTCCTCGAAGCCGGGAATGAAGCGCCCGGCACCGAGTTCAAGCGGGACATCCTCGCCACGCCCGCCCTCGAAGGGCTCGCCATCGATGTGGCCCTCGAAGTCGAGGGTGAGACGATCGCCGCTCGCCGCCACGCGCTCGACCGCCTCCCAACGCTTGCGCTGTTGGCGCATCCGCTCCAAGGTCTCTTCGAGATCGGCCTCGGTCACCTCGACCTGCGGTCGGCTCACCGAGCGCCCATCGAGCGAGGTCAGCGTCAGCTCCGGCATGACCTCGAATTCAGCGACATAGCCGTAACGTCCAGCGGCCTGATCCAGATCGGGCTCGATCTCGGGGCGGCCGGCCGGGCGCAGCTCGGCCTCGGCGATGGCTTGCGGGAAGGTCGCCTCGACGCGCTCGCCGAAGACTTCCATGCGCACCGAGTCGCCATAGCGCTGGCGCAGCATGCGCATCGGCACCTTGCCGGGCCTGAAACCCGGTAAGCGCGCAGAGCGGGCATAGTTTTGCAGACGCTTTTCGATCTCCTGCTCGATCTCCTCGGCAGGCAGCTCGACCTTCAACCGTCGCGTGAGACCGTCCCCGGTCTCGACCGATACTTGCATTGTTGTTCTCCGGACAGGATGCCCATGGCACCGCGAAAACCCTTAAAACTACCACTAAACGCAGCGCTAGACCAAGTGCGGACGCCGCGCTTGATCGGCATGAGGTGCGCGGCAGCGCTTTCGCGTGCGGCGCGACAGGAACTATGGGACATGAAAAAAGGCGGGGAATTCCCGCCTTGACAAGGTTCAACGCGACAGCCGGTTGGCGCCACCACCATGCGGCGGTCGCAGCCGGCCCTTGTGTGCCAAGCTGTGCTCAGCCCTTAGCCCACTGAGAGAAGTTGTCGGTGTTCTTCTCCTCGCCATCGGCGTAGCCGGCCTCATAGGCCTCGGTCAGGCGCTGCTCTTCGCGCTTCGGGTTCTGTAAAAACCCACATTGCCAGCCTTGAATATACTCATCGTCGATGCCGAGCTGTTCCATGTTGGTGACAGCGTCGTAATAGAATTGGTTCATCGTCCACTCTCCGGTCAGCTATTTAAGATTCGGTTCAATTGTCTGATCCAAGCCCTTGACGGGAGCGTTCGGACCGGTTGCCGAAGCGCCTCGCGCGCAGGGGATCTCCACAGCACGCACTCGCCCGAATCTGGCTTAACGGATAAGAATACCGCTTCTTTCTAATGCGCACCAGCGCCGCAGGCTGGCTCCCACGATAGGCCTGGCTTGCGATTGGCGGCGACACCACCCAAGCTTAGTCGATCCGCCTGGCCGCCGAGCCTCGCCTCGGTGCCGAATCTGCTTGATGTCTGAGTCCGATCGCTAAAGGAGATCGCCCGATTATGCGTCCCGCCCTGCTGTTATCCGTCCTCGAGCGCGAACTCGCCAGTGCCGCCGAGGGGCATCACACGCCCGTCATGCTCTGGGGCCCGCCCGGGGTGGGCAAATCCCAGATGATCGCACTGGTCGCGCAGCGCCACCAGGTGCCGGTGATCGATATCCGCCTCTCGCAGATGGAACCGAGCGATCTGCGCGGCATCCCGTTTCGGGTCGAGCAGCACGTCGAATGGGCAATCCCCGCGCTGCTGCCCGACGCCCATCGCCATGGGCAGGCGGGGATCCTGTTCCTCGACGAGATCACCTCGGCGCCGCCAGCGGTCTCGGCGGCGGCCTATCAGCTGATCCTCGATCGGCGTCTCGGCGAGTATCGGGTGCCGGCACACTGGGCCATCTTCGCCGCCGGCAATCGCCAAGGCGACCGCGGCGTGACCTACAGCATGCCCGCGCCCTTGGCGAACCGTTTTTCGCACTTCGAGGTCGACACCCACCTCGACGACTGGGTTGCCTGGGCCTATGCCAAGGGACTCGATGAGCGCGTGATCGCCTTCCTGCGCTTTCGCCCCGAACTGCTGTTCGATTTCGACCCGGCGCATAACCCGGTCGCCTTCCCATCGCCGCGCTCCTGGGAGTTCGCCCATCGCGCCTTGCAAAAATTCCAGGATGACCCGCAACTGCTGCAAGGCACGCTGCAGGCCTGCGTGGGACCGGCGGCCGGGATCGAACTCGCCGCCTTCATCGCCAGTATCGACCAGATGCCGGACCTCGACGCCATCTGTCGCGGCGAGCCGGTGCCGGTGCCAAGCGAGATCGATCTCCAATACGCGGTCGCGGCAGCGCTGGTCGGCAAGGCCATCCGCGCCCAGGGCAGCGCCGAGCAGCAGACCCTGATCGGCCATATCTTGGTCTATGCCGGACGCTTTCCGCAGCGCGAGATGGGCGTGATGCTGGTCTCCGATCTGCACCGCGCCATCGGCGGCACGCTGTTCGAGGTGCCGGCCTTCGCCGAGTGGGCGAACGCCATCGCCGATGTCATGCTCTATCAATAGACCCCGCGACCACCGAAGACCCATGGCTGCTGATTTCATTGGTGACCTCCAGACGCATCCGCACGGCGACTGCCCGAGCGAGGCCGGCGCGCCAGCGCTAGACGCCCAAGCGCGCGCGGCCATCGAGACCAAGCTCGCCGCAGCGCGGACCCGGCTGATCCTCGACAAGCCCTTTCTGGGAGCGCTCGTGCTGCGCCTGCCGCTGCAGGCCGCCAACGGCGACTGGTGCCCGACCACGGCCACCGATGCGCGCGCCTTCTATTACAACCCCGACTATATCGACGCGCTGAGCCTCGACGAGACCCAATTCATGCTCGCCCACGAGGCGCTGCACTGTGCCCTCTCGCACTTCGCGCGCCGCCAACATCGCGTCAAGCACCGCTGGGACCTGGCTTGCGATTACGCCATCAACCCGTTACTGGTCGAGGACGGGCTGAAACCACCGCCCAACGCGCTGCTGATGCCGATGTACAAGGGCATGACCGCCGAGGAGATCTATCCGCTCATCGATGACAACGATCGGTCCGAGACCCTCGACACCCATGCCTACGATCGCGAGGCCGAGGGCCAAGGGCGACACTCGGACATGGATGAACACGACGTCCGGGAGCAACAACAACAGACTCAGGCCGAGGCTGGCGAACAGGGGCAGGGCACCCCGCAACAGCGCGACACACCGGCGTCTGCACCGCCGGCTTCAGCACCCGACACGCCGGCGCCGGACGCCGCGCCCGAGGCGCACACCGCGCCGCCGCCCCTGACCCCCGACGAGCAGGAGACCCTGCAGGTGCAATGGCAGCAGCGCATGGCCGGTGCCGCGCAACAGGCGATGCAGGCGGGTCGGCTGAGCGGCGAACTCAAGCGCCTGATCGACCATCTCTTGCAGCCGCAACTGCCCTGGCGCATGATCTTGGCCCGTTACATGAACGCGCTCTCGCGCCATGACTACAGTTGGTCGCGGCCCTCCCGGCGCGAGGGCGCGCACCTCCTGCCGAGCCTGCGCAGTCAGCACATCGAGCTGGTGGTCGCGCTCGATACCTCCGGCTCGATCAAGGACGCCGAGATGCAGGCCTTCATCGATGAAGTCGACGCCCTCAAGGCACAGGTCCAGGCACAAGTCATCCTGCTGCCGTGCGACAGCGCCCTCTGTCCGGGCGCACCCTTTCGTTTCGAGCCCTGGGAGCGCTTCGAGCGCCCGCGCGCGCTCCAAGGCGGAGGCGGAACCAGCTTCACACCTGTCTTTCAATGGGTGCAAGACCAGGGGCTGAGTCCAGACCTGCTGGTCTACTTCACCGATGCCGACGGCCGTTTCCCGGAACACGAGCCAAGCTACCCGGTCATATGGCTGGTCAAGGGTCGCTCAGAGGTCCCCTGGGGCCAGCGTGTGCAATTGAACTAAGGCGATATGACCAACCCCACCCCCGCCATCGATCGGCGCATCTCAGCTCGCATCCTGGCCCGTATCCCGGCATTGATCGTCGCCCTCATGCTGGTCTTGCTGCCGGCCATGGGTCCGGCGAATCCCTTCGCACTGCCGAATTTCGGCAGCTCGGCCGATAGCATGCTGTCGCGCGCCGAAGAGCGGGATCTCGGCCAAGAGTTCATGAAGTGGGTGCGCAGGGCGTTGCCGGTCTCGGAGGATGCGGTGCTGACCGATTACCTCGAGACCTTGGGCCAACAATTGGTCGCCGCGAGTGGGCATCCCAGACACTATCGCTTCTTCTTGATCGATGAGCCGACGATCAACGCTTTTGCCGGACCCGACGGCCACATCGGCATCTTTGCCGGCTTGATCCTCGCCGCCGAGACCGAGGGCGAACTCGCCGGCGTCATCGCGCACGAACTCGCGCATGTGAGCCAAAACCATCTGATGCGCCGCTTCGAAGCGCAGCAACAAATGGCCCTGCCGGCCACGGCACTGCTGCTCGCTGCCGCCGTGCTCGGAGCGACGGTCGATGCCAACATCGGCGCCGCCGGGCTGATGGGCGTTCACGGCGCCGCCGCACAGAAGCAGATCAATTTTACCCGCGCCAACGAGGAAGAGGCCGATCGCATCGGCATCGACCCCCTTGCGCGCGCCGGTCACAACCCGTATGCCATGCCGGGCTTCTTCCAACGCTTGGCGAAGACGACGCGGGTCTCGGACAGTGCAGCGCCCGCGTTTTTGCGCACCCATCCGGTGACCAGCAGTCGCATCGCCGACGCCATGAACCGCGCCCGTCAACACGGGGTGCGCCAGCGCCCGGACAGCCTGCGCTTCCATCTGGCGCGTGCCAACCTGCGCCAGCGCCGCGAGTCCAACCCGGCACGCGCCGTCGAGCACTTCGCAAACACCCTCGCGCAGGGCCGCTACCGCGACGAGACCGCGCAACGCTATGGCTATGCCTTAGCCCTGACCCGGGCCGGTCGCCTCGAGGCCGCGCGCGCGCAGCTCGCGCCCCTGCTCGAGGCGCATCCGAGCCAGACCGAGTTCCTGGTGCTGCGCGCCGAGATCGACCGCCGCGCCGGCAACCCCCAGCAAGCGGTGCGCGACCTCAAGGGCGCGGTTGGATTGGCGCCCGGCAATTGGCCGCTCAATCAGGCCTATGCCGAGGCGTTGATGGCGATCGGGGAACCGGCACAGGCCCTTGCGGCACTTGAGCGCTTTGTGGCGCTGCGCGCCAACATCGCGCCGATCTACGAGCTGATGGCGGACGCGGCCGGGCAATCGGGTCAACGCGCGTTGAACCATCGCTATCGGGCTGAATACCTCTACCACAGCCATGAACTCGAGCCGGCGATCCGCCAGCTCGAGCTGGGACTGCGCCTCGACGATCTCGACTTCCACTTGGCGTCGCGACTCCAAGTTCGCCTCGCTGAGTTCAAGGCCCTCGAACGGGCCCGCGAGGCGCGCAACTGACTGACGGCGTCTGTGAAACAGGGCGCGAATACTTTGGCTTTTTCATGAGAACCACGCCAAAAATGCGGTTTTCAGTGTTTGACGGATGCGCTAAGCTACTAACATGGTCGAGCTGAGGGCCATCGCCAGTGGCCTCGTCAATGAAATAACGCAATGGCGATAGATCAACGGCCCACTCATCGCGGTCAACCCATCGACGCAGAACGACAACCGACCCTCATGCCCCAAAGGCTTCAACCCGTGTTCGGAGGAGATGTTCCATGATCGACGCAAAACGTAGAACCCTGCTGAAGGGCTCCCTTGGTGTTAGCGCAATCGGCGTCGCCGTGAGTGCCGGCCTACTGATGCCCGGCGCCGTCCTCGCCAACTGGCCCAAGGCGGCCTTCGAGGCCACCGACACGGATGCCGCGCTGAGCGAGCTTCTCGGCAGCGACGCCATCAAGAACAGCGACCTGGTCAAGATCAAGGCCCCCGATATCGCCGAGAACGGCGCTGTGGTGCCGGTGACGGTGGAGAGCGATGCCCCAGGTGCTCAGTCGATCTCGATCATCGCCGCAGGTAACAACACACCGCTGATTGCCTCGTTCGACCTTGGCGCCGATGCCGTGCCGTTCGTGTCCACCCGCATCAAGATGGCCGAGACCGCCGATGTCATTGCCGTGGTGCGAACCGAGGATGGCATTCTTAGGGCTGCCCAAGAAGTCAAGGTCACCATCGGCGGCTGCGGCGGCTAACGCCCGCGCGCCTGGATGCAACCCCACTAGATAACGCACTTGAGGTCACAGCATGTCAAACATCAGGATTCGCGCCAATGCCCGCGACGGTGTCACCACCGTCAGAGCGATCATGAACCACGAGATGGAGACCGGACAGCGCAAGGATAAGGACACCGGCGAGCCGATCCCCGCTCACTTCATTCAGGAAGTCACCGCTAAGTGGAACGATGAGGTCGTGATGACCGGGCTCTGGAGCAGCGGCGTCTCTAAGAACCCCTATCTGTCGTTCATGTTCAATGGCGGCGAGAAGGGCGACACGGTTGAAATCACCTGGGTCGATAACAAGGGAGAAAGCGAGACCGGGACCGCCGAGATCAGCTAAGCCCCTGCGGATCGCGTCCGCACTTGAAAGCCTCGTCCAATGGACGGGGCTTTTTCATGCGCCGCGCGCGCTCGATCGCCGAGGCGTCACGCAAAGATCCGCTGTAGAGCTTGCGACCCGCCGCCGGGCGCCGACGAAAGCGCCGATAGCTCCATAGATACTGCTCCGGGCAGAGGGCGAGACACTGCTCGATGCCCCGATTCAACGCCGCAGCGGCGGTGACATCATCCTCGCTCTCGATCCCCTCTGGCGCTTTTAGGCAATGGATGCGAAAGCCCTGCGCGCGCGGCAAGCGCTCGGCGAACATGAAGATCACCGGCGCGCCACTGCGCCGCGCCAAGCGGTTGACCAGCAGCATCGTATAGGCGGGCACCCCGAACAGCGGCGCAAACACCGCGCCCCTGTCCTCGCGTGGCTCTTGATCCGGCAGGATACCGACATATTCACCACGCTCCAGCGCACTGAGCAAGACGCGAATACCGCGCGCGGTAATCGGCGCCAATCGCGCGCCCGCGCGCTTCCTGGCATCGACGATCAGCGCATCGAGCAGGCGCTGAGGCTTATAAAAGATCGCCGTCGGGCCGCGCGTCGAGAGATAGAGTCCGGCCAGCTCCCAGGCGCCGATATGTGGCGAGAGGACGATCAGGCCCTGCCCCTGCGCGCGCTCGAGCAGCTCGATCCCGCGCACCTCGCGAATCAACGACAACACCTCAGCCGACGGCCGCAGCCACAGCGATGCCGTCTCGAATAGGGTTTTACCGAGTTCACGCAGGCTGCGATCGCGCAGACGCACCAGCGTCGAGGCGGGCAGGTCGGGTGCATACAGGGTGAGGTTGAGCAACGCGTTGCGGCGCTGTCGATTCGGGATCAACGCCATCAATCCGCCGACAACAGCACCGGCCCGATGCAGGATTGGCATCGGCACCCTAGCCAACCGCTTGACCAGCGCGCGCGCCGCGCGCTCGC
>PWTO01000149.1 GCA_003562815.1 Chromatiaceae bacterium
TTCTCGAACAGCTCGGGGGCGCCGTCGAGCATCGCCAGCATCCAGTCGGCGTAGGGCGTCCAGTCGGTGGCCAGATGGAAGCTGCCGCCGGGTCGCAGCACCCGCGCCACGGCGGCGACAAACCCAGGCTGCACGATGCGCCGCTTGTGATGGCGCTTCTTCGGCCAAGGGTCGGGGAAGAACAGCTGCACGCGATCCAGGCTGGCGCTGGGCAGGCCGGTTTCGAGCAGAGCCGTGGCATCGTCGCGCAGCACACGCACGTTGGTCAGCGCCCGCTGTTCGAGCGCGAGCAGCAGATGACCGACACCAGGGCGGTGTACTTCGAGGCCGATGAAGTCGCGCTCCGGGGCGGCGGCGGCCATCGCCGCCAGCGATTCGCCGTCGCCGAAGCCGATCTCGAGCGTGATCGGTCGTGCGGTGGCAAACAGCGCCTGCGGATCGAGCGCCTCGCCTGGCTGCCAGTCGATGCCAAAGCGCGGCCAGAGTTCGCGAAAGGCGCGCTCCTGGCCGGCTGTCAATCGACCCTCGCGCAGCACGAAGCTGCGAATCGCACGACGTGGCAGTGCGCTGGTGGTCTCACTCAGGGGTGTGTGCTTAGGCCTCGGAACCATGGTCATCGAGAATCGCTTGCTGTTGGTTCGGGAAACGGTACTGGAGTGCCAGCGCAAACGCTAAGACGTTGTCAAAAAACCCTCATCAATTCTTAAACAAGCCGTCATCTCAGCGACATGACCGCTGGCTACAGTGCCCCCGGCAATCCTGCCATCGCAAGTCATCATGAGGTCATGCAGTATGATGAACCGACGTTCGTTCTTCACCCATTGTCTCGGCGCCGTCCTTGCCCTGTCGCTTGGCGCGCTTCTGCCTAGCGCTGGATGGGCTAGCTCGCCCTATCTTCCCTCTTTTTACAAGGCGCCTAAGTATGTCTTCTTCTTCCTTGGGGATGGCATGTCCGCGTCGCAAATTCAGGCCACAGAGGCGTATATCACCACCATCAACGGCGGCTCGGCCCGGGTTGCCGAAGATCTGCTCAAGCCTGAAAACCGGCTGAACATGTCGAAAATGCCCGTCAACGGCATGCAAACCACCTTTGATGCCTTTGCCCTGATGACCGACTCCGCATCCTCGGCAACGGCCTTTGGCGCGGGCATCAAGACCAAAAGCGGCGTCATCGGCATGGACGAGAATCTGATGCGCAGCGTCAAGAGCGTTGCCGAACTGGCTCACGAGCGCGGCATGAAGGTCGGCGTTCTCTCCAGCGTACCGCTGAACCACGCCACCCCAGCCGCCTATTACGCGAGCGTGACCAGCCGTGGTCTGTATAACAACATCGGCGTCCAGATGGCCGAGAGCGGTTACGAGTTCTTCGGTGGCGGCGGACTGCTGGCGGCAACCGGCCCGGCGCGCGATGGCGATACCAGTCATAACCTCTGGGAACTGCTCGGCGCCCATGGCTACGAGCTGCGCAACGATCGGGAATCCATCCTGGCGCTGAGGGATAATCCGCGCGACAAAGTCGTGGCGATCAACCCAGTGCTCGCGGGCGGCCAGTCCATGCCCTATGCCATCGACCGCCCAGCGGACAATCTGTCGCTGGCCGAGATGACCGAGGTGGCGATCGCCAACCTGTCGGGCACCCGCGGCCCTGGCGTCGATCGTGGCTTTTTCATCATGGTTGAAGGCGGCAAGATCGACTGGTCCGGCCATGCCAACGACGCTATGGCGAACATTGGCGACATCCTCGATTTCGATGCCGCGATCGGTAAAGCGCTGGAGTTTTTCAACCAGCATCCGAACGAAACGCTGATCATCGTGACCGGCGACCATGAAACCGGCGGCATGACTATCGGCCACGCCACGACCGGTTATACCGCTTACTATGATCGTCTCCTTGGTCAGCCGAACAGCTATGAGTACTTCCAGAATGTTCACTGGGCCGCGCATAAGGAAGCCCATGAAGGCGGCTATGACTGGACCCGGCCCGATAACCTCGCTAGCACCCCGGAGATGGTTGCGCTGATCGAACAACAATTCGGCCTGGTTTGGGACGAGCTAAACGCGTATCAGCAGCAAAAGCTCGAGGACGCTTATGACATGTCGATGGTCGGTGAAAACCGCAACAACTCGGCGGAAAACCGCTTCCTCTACGGTGGCTACGAGCCCATCGTCGTCACCCTGACCCACGTTCTTAACGAGGAAGCGAGCATCGGCTGGACCTCTTACGCACACACGGGCGTGCCGGTTCCCGTCTTCGCGCAGGGCCGCGCGGCCGGGCTTTTCGCGGGCTTCTATGACAACACCGACATCGCCAAACGGCTCGCGCGCATCATGCGCCTGCCGGAAATGCCAGTCTATCGCGACTGAAGGCCTGCCGGAAAACCCCACTGAAGCGCGGCCTTAGCGCCGCGCGCGGGCGATGTTGCCGCGGCAGCATCGCCCTTTCCTTTGCACTGTCCTGCGGATGCTCTCTCCATGTCCAGCGCACGCCGAGAATGGCAATTTTCCCTGGCGATTGCCGCCATTTCTTTCATTTTAGCGTTCATCAACCTGGCTCCACCCGGGCGTGACGATGGCGGCCGGCACGCGCACGCCGAAGTGACTGCCGTCGATGATCAACATGTTCGCAGCAATCAAATCGTCAAAACCGGCTTTCAGGTCCTGCGCGTCGAATTACTCAGTGGACCGCAGAAGGGCCAGACCATGACGGTCACCAATCAGTTGACGGGCAAACTGGAGTTCGACGAACTCTACGCCGAAGGCAGCCCGTTATTGATTGAATATGGCCTTGAGGAGGGGCAGCCCGTCCATGGCATGGCCCGCGGTCATTATCGCCTGCACTGGCAGGGACTCCTGATCGGACTCTATGTGGTGCTGCTGGTGCTGGTAGCCGGCGTGACCGGGCTGAAGGCCGCCTTGTCGTTTTTGTTCGCGGCCATGGTGCTTTGGAAGCTCTTCTTCCCGCTGCTGCTGCTGGGCTTCGCGCCGGTGCCGACGGGATTGGTCATCGTCGCGGTGCTGACCGCAGCGGTCACCTTCTCGGTGGGCGGTTTGAACCGTCGCGGACTCACCACCTTTATCGGCTCCATGCTGGGCGTGACGCTGACGTGTGTCCTAGCCGTGGTCTTCACGGAATCCTTCCGGCTCAATGGTGCCGTACGCCCCTTCGCCGAGTCCTTGTTGTACAGCGGCTATTATGACCTGCGCTTGACCGAGATCTTTATCGCCAGTGTCTTTATTGCCTGTTCGGGCGCGGTGATGGATCTGGCCATGGATGTCGCCGCTAGCATGGAAGAAATCAAGCTCGGCAATCCCGACATCGGCTTTTTCGCTCACCTCGGGGCTGGTTTTCGGGTCGGGCGCGCGGTGGTCGGCACCATGACGACGACGCTGCTGCTAGCCTACTCGAGTAGCCACATCTTTATGTTTATGCTAGTGATGGCCAAGGGGTTACCTGCCGCCAATATTCTCAATGCCCCCTTCGTGTCGGCCGAAATCCTGAACATTCTGGTGGGCAGTTTCGGCCTGGTCACGGTCGCGCCCTTCACGGCCGTGGTCGCCGCACTGCTGTACCGCTCTGAAAAACCGACACCCGCGCAACTGAATGCGTGAAAGCGACAGTCCCTTTCTTTCGCGGCTCGTGCTCAGCGTACCCGGCAGTCGCTCATCAGCACTGCGGTCTTGGTGCGACCCTGGCGCGAGCCCTGCGCTTCCATCGCCTCGACCACGTCCATGCCGGAGGTGACCTTGCCGAAGACGACATGGCGGCCATCGAGCCAGGGCGTCGGGGCGACGGTGATGAAAAATTGCGAGCCGTTGCTGTTCGGGCCGGAGTTGGCCATCGAGAGCAAGCCAGCCTCGGTATGCTTGCGTTCGAAGTTCTCATCGTCGAACTTGCCGCCGTAGATCGACGCGCCACCGGTGCCATTGCCGTTGGTGAAGTCGCCGCCTTGGATCATGAAACCGGGGATGATGCGGTGGAATGGGCTGCCGGCATAGCGCATGTCCTCGCCTTGGTCGCCACTGCAGAGCACGCGGAAGTTCTCGGCAGTCTTCGGTACTAGGTCGGCGAACAGCTCGGCCTCGATGGTGCCGGCCGACTCGCCGTCGATGCTCACGTCCATCGCGATCTTCGGGTTTTCGGCCAGCGCCACGCTGCTTCCGAGCGCGAGCAGGGCTCCGAGCGTGAGTCGCGTTCCGAGTGCAGGTGCGGAGGCCGGGGCTTGGGCCGGACTGGAACAATGCATCGTGAATGGGAACATGGATCTCTCCTCAGGGTGAATCGGCGCCGCAAGGACGCAGCGCGCGAACAAATGATCGTAAAAAGCAGGATGAGGCGACAGCAAGCTGGCCTTTAAGGCACGACATCGCTCACCAAGCGCCAATGGTCACAAAGCGGTCACCAAAGCTGAACCCGATGGTAAAGTGAAACGTCTACTATCCGGCATCATCCGCAGAAAGATACAACACGAGGAGATGATCGATGCCAAGGGAAAGACGTTATTGCGCCCGACACCCGCTTGAGCTGCCGGTCTATATCCGTTACCGCAAGCGCCCATTCCTCACCGCGACGGCGCGCAATCTGTCGGCCGGCGGTCTGTTTCTGTCGGTCAAGGCGCTGACCTTGCCCACCGGGACGCCCATCGAACTCGAGTGCCGTTGTCTCGGCAAGCGCTGGCTGTTGCCGGCGATCGTGATCCACGGGGATAATCGCGGCATCGGCGTGATGTTCAGGTCGCCGCAGACTGCGCTGTTCCATGACTTGATCCAGCAGACCGATGCCTTACCGCAGCCGGTGACGCGCCACGCCGGAGACGGATGCACGGCTCATGCGCTCGGCCTCCCCCAGGTCGCTACCAGCTGAACAGCAGCCATTGCGGAACCGCGAGATTCGGCTCGCGCCGCTCCTCGACATCGAGGATGCCGTCACCGTTGGTGTCGAGCAAAAAATAGGGCGGTCCGACGATGGGCTGGATCTTGACCATGTAGACTTGGCCCTTGATGCGATACTCGTAGACGGTGCCCTCGTCGGTCTCGGTGATGGTGACCTCGGGGGCGCTGGCGCTATCGCCGGCATAGGGGCCGGGGAGCGAGGGCACCTCGGGCGCGGACAAGAAGCCACCGCCTCCTTGCGCGAGCAAGGCCGCCGGCGCAAACGCCAACGCGAACAACAGCAGGGCCGCAAGGCCATGACGGGCGGGTGTCGGTAAACAGGCGGACGCTGACATGGGCCTCGACCTCGATGCAAACAGTCAAACGCCTAGTGTAGCTCGCGGCCCGGCCCGACGCCCAACCCCGTTACCGCCTCAGGCTCAATCCCAGGGAATCGCTGATGAAAGGTCTCAACCCACGGCAGATCGAGGCCGTGCGCGACTGCCAAGGCCCGCTGCTGGTGATCGCCTGCGCCGGCTCCGGCAAGACTCGGGTGATCACGCACAAGATCGCGCACCTGATCGGCGCGCGCGGGGTCGCGGCGCGCGCCATCGTCGCGCTGACCTTCACCAACAAGGCCGCGCGCGAGATGAAGACGCGCGTCGGCCAGCTGGTCAAGGGCCGCGCCGGACATGGACTGCGGGTCTCGACCTTCCACACCTTCGGCCTTGAGCTGCTGCGGCGCGAGATCGCCCACGGTGCGCTGCGCCCGGGCTTCTCGCTGGTCGATCCGCAAGACGGCGAGCAGATCCTGAAAGAGCATCTGCGCGAGGCCGACCTGAACGAGGCCACCAGCCCGGCGGCGGCGCTGACGCGCATCTCGCACTGGAAGAACGGGCTGATCGACCCCGCGGGCGCCGAGCGTCTGGCCGAGGATGCGTTCGAGGCTGGCCTGGCACGGCTCTATGCCCGCTACGAGCGCAGCCTGGCCGCCTACAACGCGGTTGACTTCGACGACCTGATCCTGCGCCCGGTGCGCCTGCTGCGCGAGGTGCCGGCGGTGCGCGAGTATTGGCAAGGGCGCATCCGGCATCTGCTGGTCGACGAGTATCAGGACACCAACAACGCCCAGTATGAACTGGTCAAGCTCCTGGTCGGCCCCGACGGTGCCTTCACCGTGGTCGGCGACGACGATCAATCCATCTACGCCTGGCGCGGCGCAAAACCGGAAAACCTCGCGCGCCTGAAGGACGACTTCCCGCTGCTCAAGGCGATCATGCTGGAGCAAAACTACCGCTCCTCCGGGCGCATCCTGAATCTCGCTAACGGCCTCATCGCCAACAACCCACACCTGTTCGAGAAGCAGCTCTGGAGCGCGCTCGGCCCTGGCGAGCGTGCGCGCGTGCTGCAGTGCCGCGACGAGACCCACGAGGCCGAGCGCGTCGCCAGCGAGATCCTGCACGGCCATCAGATCAAGGGCCGCGCCTATGGCGACTACGCTATCCTCTATCGCGGCAACCACCAGGCGCGCCCGTTCGAGAAGGCGCTGCGGTCCTTGAACATCCCCTACTTCCTCTCCGGCGGCACCGCCTTCTTCGCTCGCTCCGAGGTCAAGGATGTGATGGCCTATCTGCGCCTGATCGCCAACCCGGACGATGACGCCGCCTTCCTGCGCATCATCAACGTGCCACGGCGCGAGATCGGCCCCGGCACGCTGGAGAAGCTGGCCACGGTCGCCGCCCAGCGCCAGAGCAGCCTGTTCAACGCCTGCACCGATCTCGCCCTGGCCGAGCACCTGAACGAGCGCCAGCGCCGGCGCCTGGCCGAGTTCAAGAGCTGGATCGCGCATTATCGGCAACGCGCGCGCACCGACCCGATTGGCGCCGTGCGCGCCCTGATCGCTCAGAGCGACTATCACGGCTGGCTCAAGGACACGAGTTCGAGCCTGAAGGCGGCCGAGCGGCGTATCGAGAATGTCGATGAGCTGATCGGCTGGCTCGAGGCGCTGCGCAAAGGTGCCCAGCAAGACGGCGGCTTACCGGAGATGGTCGCCCACCTCACGCTGATGGATGTGCTCGAACGCCAGGACGAAGAAGAAGGCGGCGACCGGGTCTCGCTGATGACCCTACACGCGGCCAAGGGGCTCGAATTCCCGGAGGTCTTCCTGGTCGGCATGGAAGAAGAGTTGCTACCGCATCGCAGCAGCATCGAGGACGACACCATCGAGGAGGAGCGGCGCCTGGCCTATGTCGGCATCACCCGTGCCCGCCATCGGCTTAACTTCAGCCTCGCGCGCCATCGCCGGCGCTATGGCGAGCGGGTGCTGTGCGAGCCGAGCCGCTTTCTCGACGAGCTACCGAGCGCCGAGCTGCACCACGTCGATCAAGAGCCCGTGAGCGAAGCGCAGCGGCGCGAGCGCGGCAAGGCACACCTAGCGGCACTCAAGGCGCTGCTGGCGCGACCGCGCTGAGTCATGGGGTCGGCGGACGCCGGGAGCGCGGCAGCCATGGACGACCGCCAGCAATCGCGTTATGCTTCGTCGCTCTGGTGATTGGGTCAACGCCCATGACAGAGTCCTCATCCGGGAACCCATCCCCCAAACATGCGCCTGTAGCTCAGCTGGATAGAGTACTGCCCTCCGAAGGCAGGGGTCACAGGTTCGAATCCTGTCAGGCGCGCCATTCACAAAATGCAGTCTTGGGCCGGCGGCGTGTGAGCAAGCGTCAGTGGCAGCCATGCCGGCATCTTCACCGATGCCAGCGTACAATCGCCATTGATCGATCATCCACTCAGCCGAGGGAGTCCCAAAGATGGCACTCGTGAGTTCGACTCCAGCATGGCAGGCCCTAGAACGGCACTGGCAGCAGATGCGCTCGCGGCACATGCGCGAGCTGTTCGCCGATGATCCAGCCCGCGCCGAGCGCATGAGCGCTGATGCCGCCGGGCTGCATCTGGATTTCTCCAAGCATCTCGCCACCGACGAGACGCTGCGGCTGCTCTTCGCGCTCGCGCGCGCGGTCGACCTCGAACACTGGCGCGAGCGCATGTTCACCGGCGAGCAGATCAACCTCAGCGAGGATCGGGCCGTGTTGCACACGGCGCTGCGCAACCGCACCGACGTGCCCACGCTGGTCGACGGCGAGGACGTGATGCCGGCGGTCGACGGCGTGCTCGCGCGCCTGCGCGACTTCAGCGAGCGGGTGCGCTCGGGCGAGTGGAAGGGACATACCGGCAAGGCCATCACCGATGTGGTCAACATCGGCATCGGCGGCTCGAACCTGGGGCCGAAGATGGTCTGCGAGGCGCTCAAGCCCTATCAGTCCGATCAGCTGCGCCCGCACTTTGTCTCGAATGTCGACGGGACCCATCTGGCCGAGACGGTGCGGGGCCTGGATCCCGAGACCACGCTGTTCATCGTCGCCTCCAAGACCTTCACCACGCAGGAGACCATGACCAATGCCCAGAGCGCGCGGCGCTGGCTGGTCGAGGCGCTCGGTGATGACAAGGCGGTGCGCAACCACTTCGTTGCCGTCTCCACCAATACCGAGAAGGTCGCCGAGTTTGGCATCGATACCGATCAGATGTTCGCGTTCTGGGATTGGGTCGGCGGGCGTTACTCGCTCTGGTCGGCGATCGGGCTGCCGATCGCGATCGCGGTCGGCTTCGAGCGCTTCGCCGAGCTGCTCGCCGGTGCCCACGAGATGGATGTGCACTTCCGCTCGGCGCCGCTGGAGCAAAACTTGCCAGTGATCTTGGGGCTGCTCGGTGTGTGGTATCGCAATTTCGCCGGTGCCAAGACCCACGCGATCCTGCCCTACGACCAATCCCTGCAATACTTTCCGGCCTATTTCCAGCAGGGCGACATGGAGAGCAACGGCAAGCATGTGACCCGCGAGGGCGAGCGCGTCGATTACAGCACCGGGCCGGTGGTCTGGGGCCAGCCCGGCACCGATGGCCAGCATGCGTTCTACCAGCTCATCCATCAGGGCACCGAGCTGATCCCGAGTGACTTCATCGCGCCGATCAAGAGCCACCATCCACTCGGCAACCACCATGATCTGCTGATTGCCAACTGCCTGGCGCAGACCGAGGCGCTGATGCGCGGGCGCACGCTGCAGGAGGCGAAGGAGGAGATGATCGCCGCTGGGGCTTCGGAGGCCGAGGCCGAGCGGTTGGCGCCGCAGCGTCAATTCGACGGCAACCGGCCGACGAGCACGCTCCTGATGGAACAGATCACGCCGCACAGCTTGGGGGCGTTGATCGCGCTCTATGAGCACAAGATCTTCACCCAGGGCATCCTCTGGGGCATCAACTCCTTCGATCAGTGGGGCGTCGAGCTGGGCAAGAAGCTCGCCAACGTCATCGTCGACGAACTCGAGGCCGGCGAGATCAGCACGGATCACGATGCCTCGACCGCCGCGTTGCTCAGCTATTTCCTCGCGCGTCGTTAGCGTTCGCGCGCTCGCAGGTGGCGTTTCTGAACCTCAGATGTGCCGAACCGCATCAGGCGGGTTCAGAGACCTCGCGCAGGCCTCGTGCATAGAGGGCGGCGGCAATCGAGGCGATGCCGAGCACCAGGATCACAAACGCAGTGCCGTAGAGATCGCCGAGCAGTCCGATCAGCCCGCCGGCGAGCATGGCGATACCGATTACGGTATTGCTGACCGCGACCATCGAGGCGCGGGTCTCGCTGCTGGCCATATCGACTAGATAGACCTTGCGCCCAAGTCGCACCCCGGCATGCGCGATGCCGAGCAGCAGGAACAGCAGGCCGAAGCCGAGCCCGGTGAGCAGGGGCGCGGCGAACTGCACCAGCGCCCAGGTCAGGATGCCAAGTAGGCCGGCGAGGGCCGCCGATGCCACCATCGCCAACCGCGCCGAGCGGTCGCTGAAACGGCCCCAGAGTGGTGCGCTGAGGCTGTTGGCGAGGCCGCTGGCGATGATCAGCAGGCCAAGCGCGCCGAGGTCGCCGCCGCTGTCCTGCTGCGCCAGCAGTACATAGAAGGGAGGGGCGAGCGCAACGCTCAACAGCGCAGTGCGCACCAGCACGAACTGGCGGAAGGCGACATCGGTGCGTAGCAGGCCGATGCTGTCGAGCGCGGCGCTCAGGGCGTTGCCGCCGCCTTCGGTGGCGCCCGGCTGTTCACGCAGCAACACGAACACGCCGGCGGCGAGCGCAAACAACAGCGCGGCACCGCCGAGCAGGACGATGAAGAGCAGGGCGCTGCTCTCATCATGCTCGATGAACTGCAACGCCAGGCCGAGCGCCAGCGTCAACGTGCCGGCGATTCCCGCCGCGAGGCCCATCAGATTGCCGCGCCGCGCCTTGGAGACGGTCTTGCCGAGCACATCCTTGGCCGAGACCGAGCAGAGTCCGCGCATCAGGCTGAACAGCACCAGTAAGCCAACGATGACCCAGCCGGCAAGCGCACCGGAGAGGGTCGCGGCAGCCAATGCCATGCAGGCGAGCGCCACTGCCGAGGCCAGCGAGCCGACGATCCACACCCATTTGCGCACGGGCAGGCGGCGAATCATGGCGGCGACGACCAGTTGCGGCACCAGCACGCCGGCCTCGCGGATCGGCACCAGCAGGCCGACGATCAGCGCCGGCGCGCCGAGCCAACCGATCAGCCAGGGCAGCACCAGCTTGGCGCTGGCCAGTTCATCGGCCACCTTGGTCAAGAGATTGGCGAGCAGGTAGGCGAAGAAATTGCGCGGCTGATCGTTGCAAGATTCGCTTGGGATGTCCTTGCAGACGCGGGCGTCCTCGTCGCCGGCGATCAGATCATAGAGGCTGTCGATGGGGGACCGATGCGGCTGCAGGGGGCTAGCGGCCTGCGTGGTGTCGATCGTTGGTTGGTTCATAATGATGAAAAGCTTGGAACCCCCACCTTGAGCCTAGGGGGCACCGTGCTCATTTTTGGAGCCTGGTCAGCGGAGGTATTTGTGGTCAAGGCAGAAGCCAGTATCGAGATCGAACGGTCTGCGGCGTTGGTCTATCGCTTCATTGCAGAGGACTTCGCCCAGAATTATCCGCGTTGGTCGCCCGAGGTCAAAGAGCTGCGGATCACCACCGAGGGGCCGTTGCGGGTTGGCAGTGTCGGGCGGCAGGTGCGGGTCGATCAAGGTCGGCGCACCGAGTCGGTGTTTCGCATCACCCAGATGGCGCCTTCGCAGCGGCTGACCTTCGAGAGCAATGCGCCGAATTTTCTCGTCGATTATCGTTTCGAGCCACAGGCCGAGGATCGCACTCAGCTCATCTTTACCTTCGAACTCAGGCGCCTGGATCTGATCATGCGCCCGTTTGAGAAGCTGATCCGATACGCAGTGCAAGAGGGCGCCCAGCGCAATGTGCGCACCCTGAAACGCCTGATCGAGTCCGAGCGAGAGTCGGTAACGGCCTGCTCCTGAGGCCTTGCGAACGCAGGACGACGACACGACCTCGCAGGGCGCTGTCGGCGCGCTGGCTCATACGCCGCTAGAGGCGGTCTCGCGCGTTGGATGTTCGCCACTGGCCTCCGGGGTCAAGGGGCGACCAAAGGTCTCGGCATAGGGCTGCGCATAGGGCGCGAGCGCGCGATAAACATGCGCCGGCACGATGCGCGGCTCGAAGCGTCCGAAACGCTCGCGCACATGCTGCAGGTTGCGCAACAGCTTCATCTCGATGATGGCGCGCGCGAACTCGAGCCCACGCGGGCCGCGATGGCGCTGCAGCCAAGCGATCAGCATGCGGATCGGCTTCGGTGGCTTGCCGGGGGGGTTGGCCAGCATCTGCAGGTAGCGCGGCATGCCGCGATGGCGATCGCCGGCGCTGCTCGCGGGCTGGAATTCGAGGTCGGGTCGCAGCCTCTCCAACAGCGCCTCGCCACGCTCGCTGCGCGCCAGCACCCATTGCCAGCCGAGCGGGGCGCCCATGTAGCCGATGGTGATGTCGGCGAGGCTATTGGGATAGTCGAAGCAGGACAGGCAGGCCGAGGGGAAGACGCCGTCGAGCTTGTCCATCGGGAAGTCGATGAAGTTGAGCTGCTCGATGTGGCCATCCTCATGGCGCATCTTCAGGCTGTAGTCCTGCATGAATTCGTAGTGAACGATGGTCCGGGGCGATTTGGAGACTTGGTCCAAGAAATAGACCAGGTCCGGGTAGGCGACGTTGTCGCTGCAGGGGATGCCGATCACATCGAGCCGTTCCAGTCCAAGTTCGGCTTCAAGTTGGGGCTGGGCGGCGCGCAGCATGTGCACCTGGCAGCTGGTGCCGATGAAGGCGAGGCGTTTGACGCCACTCGCGCGCACCTCGTCGAGCAGCGCGAGGTTGGGCGAGAGGGCCGGTTTGTTGCCGGCACTGGCGCGCACCTCGTCGGGCGTGCGGGCGAGGATCGGGCGCGGCGCGAAGCGGGTGCCGGGCATGGTGGCGGCGGTGATCACCGCCTCGACCTCGCCGCGTTCGAGCAACCGCGCGCCGAGCGTGGTGACCATGCCCGACCATTGCGCGCCTGGCACCGGCGGTTTCATGCGCGCGATCTGCATCTCGCGGTAGACGCCGAAGCGCAGCTCGTCGCCGTCCCGGCGGTTGCGCCCAAACAGCCGTTGCTCGATAGCTTCGGTCTGGTTGCGCACGAAGACGCAGGTGCGCGCCATCTCGGGCTTCAGGAAGCTGTCGCAGAGACCGCAGTCGCTACACAGCTTGGGCCGCCCGGCGAGGCGCGCATCGCGGCTGAGCAGGGTGGTCTCGCGCAGGCCCTTCGAGGGGCCATCGCCCATCAGCTCGGGGTCGAGGTCTTGAAAGGCGGCAACGGACGGGTCAGGCATTGGCAGTGGGCCGTTCGGCGGAGGTTCGTTAGACAGTGACGCTTTTTTAACCTCGAGGCGCCGCGTCTGAGTATGCGTTAGGTCAGGCCGGGGCCGGATCGGGGGCTGGCAAGCGCGCATCCCTTGTCGTGTGAAGGGATGCTAGAAGCCACCGCTTCGGCTAGTATTCCCACCATGATGAGCAACTGTTCCATGCTCGCTAGGTAATGGCCATTCAGCCGCCCGACCAGCCGCCAGAGCCGTGATCGCCGCCACCGCCTGCCGCGTCACCCACGCCCGCAAGCGTGCCTTCTGCGCTGCTGCGCCCGGTGCTGGGTCCGCGCACAACCACTCGCAGAGGGCATCGGTCGGGGCCTCGAAATCGCAATGACCCGCTTGCGGAATCCGCAACAACCGCGCCTGCTCGCGCCCGGCAAACAGCGCCTCGGCGTTGCCCTGCGCATTGCAATTGGTCGGCGCACCGGCCAACCCCAACAACGGCCGCTCCAACTGCCGCATCGCCCGCTGTCCGATCCCTTGAGCATCCACCAGATCCAGGGTCACCACTCCCAGCGCCTGACGATCGTGGCGCGCCGCCACCAAGGCCGCCAAGCCCCCGGCCGAGAAGCCGGCATAGATCCGCTTGCCGCCGATCTCGGTCTGCAGATGCCGCGCCAGCGCGATCATATCCAAGCCATTCTGTTGATGACGCCCAGCCCAGGGACGCATGTTGCACAGGTCCAGCGTTGCGACCGGCTGGCCAGCCGCCGCGATCGCCTCGGCCAACCCGCGCATCCGCGCCTGCGAGCGCAGAAACCCATGCCCCAACACCACCAACGCCGGCGCCGAGCGCGCTGCCGCTTCTGGTCGATAGAGCCGATACGCCAGCGTGCATCCGGTTGCCGAGCGCAACACCCCGTGCTCCAGGTTCATGCCGTCCACTTCCGCGCCCAATTCAGACACCGATGCCGGCGCCAATTCGAGGCCACCCGGCACCCAAGGGGGTCGTGAACAACCGGCCAGCAACAGCAGACCGGCACAGACCCACATCGCAATACGCCTGCTCATCTCCATCCACTCCAGATGGCATCGCCCAGGGCAACGCGCAAGCCATCCCCTTCACGTACAGCTGACACCATGCCCCCGACCCCTCGCTCGACCCCCCGCCCGATCCACCGCCCCGCCGGCGCCGAGCACCCCCCGCACCGCCTCGACGCGCTGCTCGCGCGCCTCTATCGCCATCGCGGTCTCGCAGGCCCGCTCGACCACCGCCTCGGCGCCCTGCACCCGTTCGAGCAACTGCACGGCATCGACGCCGCCGCCGCGCTGCTCGCCGACCACATCCAGACCCAACGCCGCCTGCTCATCGTCGGCGACTACGACGCCGACGGCGCCACCGGCACCGCCGTCGCCCTGCTCGGCCTGCGTGCCCTCGGCGCCGGCGCACTCGACTTCCTCATCCCCAGCCGCTTCACCGACGGCTACGGCCTCGGCCCTGCTGTGGTCGATGCCGCCGCCGAGCGTCAACCCGATCTGCTCATCACCGTCGATAACGGCACCGCCAGCCATGCCGGCCTCGCCCGTGCCCGCGAACGCGGCCTGCCGGTGCTGATCACCGACCATCACCTGCCCGGCGCCGACCTGCCCGAGGCCGCCGCGCACGTCAACCCCAACCAACCCGGCTGCCCCTTCCCGAGCAAACACCTCGCCGGCGTCGGCGTCATCTTCTACCTGCTCATCGCCACCCGCGCCGAACTGCGCCGCCGGGGCTGGTTCCAGACCCGCGCCGAGCCCAACCTCGCCGAGCTGCTCGATCTGGTCGCCCTCGGCACCGTCGCCGATGTCGTCACCCTCGACGCCAACAACCGCATCCTCGTCGAACAGGGCCTGCGCCGCATCCGCGCCGGCCATTGCCGCCCCGGCCTGCGCGCCCTGCTCGAGATCGCCGGCGCCCAGCTCGCGCGCGTCAGCGCCGGCGATCTCGCCTTCCTCGCCGCCCCGCGCCTGAACGCCGCCGGTCGTCTCGATGACATGAGCGCCGGCATCGCCTGCCTGATCGCCGATGCGCCCTTGGAGGCCATGCACCAGGCCCAGGCCCTGCACACCCTTAACCAGGAACGCCGCACCCTCACTCAGCGCATGCACGATGAGGCCGAGCAACTGCTCGCGCGGCACGATCCTGCGCACGCTGACCAACGCCCCGATCAACGCGCCGGCCAGCCCCCCGATCAACGCCCCGCCGGCCTCTGTCTTTTCGCCGAGGACTGGCACGAAGGCATCATTGGCATCCTCGCCGCGCGCCTGCGCGAACGCAGCCAGCGCCCGGTGATCGCCTTCGCCCCCGGTCGCGATGGCCAACTCAAGGGCTCGGCGCGCTCCATCGAAGGCCTGCATCTGCGCGACTGTCTCGCCGCCGTCGATAACGCCCACCCCGGCCTCATCACCCGCTTCGGCGGACACGCCATGGCCGCCGGGCTCAGCCTACCGCGCAACGCGCTCGATGCCTTCCGCACTGCCTTCGCCACCGCCGTCGGCAACGCGCTCGGCCCCAATCCCGCGACCCCGGTGCTGCACTCCGACGGCGCCCTCGGCCCGACCCTGCTCAACCTGCCCACCGCCGAGGCCCTGCGCCTGGCCGCGCCCTGGGGCAAGGGCTTCCACGAACCGCTGTTCGACGGCCCCTTCCAGCTCAGCGCCCCGCGCCTGCTCAAGGACCGCCATCTCAAACTGCGCGTGCACCCCGAACAGGGTCCGCCGCTCGACGCCATCGGCTTCAACCTCGCCGAGCAACACCCGCGCAGCGCCACCCGCGCCCAGCTCGTCTACCGCCTCGAGGTCAACGACTACCGCGGCCTGCGCAGTCCTCAGCTCATCATCGAACAACTCGAACCGCTACCCAACTGAGTTCTCTGCCCAGGGCTTCGCCTCCATCGCCGCCTCCAGCTCCTCGATCGGCATCGGCCGGGCGAACAGAAAGCCCTGATAACGCTCGCAGCCATGCGCGGCGAGAAAATCGCGCGCCGTCGCGGTTTCCACCCCCTCGGCGATCACCTCCAACCCCAGGCTGCGCCCGAGGGCAATGATGGTGCGCACAATGGCGGCATCGTTATCATCGGTTTCCAGATCGCGCACGAACGACTGATCGATCTTCAACTGATCGAACGGCAACCGCTTCAGATACGACAGCGACGAAAACCCGGTGCCGAAATCATCCAGCGAGAACTGCAGCCCGACCGCCTTCAGTTGCGCCATGGTCGCGACCACCTGATCCAGATGCTCGAACAACAGACTCTCGGTGATCTCCAGCTTCAGCCGCTGCGGATTCGCTCCCGACTGCTGCAAGGTCGCGACCACCTGCGTGACGAAATCGGCCTGCTGAAACTGCCTCGCGCTCACGTTCACCGACAGCGTCAACGCGCACAACACCGGATCTTGCGCCCAGCGCCGCAACTGATCGCAAGCGGCCCGCAGAATCCACTGCCCCATCGGCAGGATCAGCCCCGACGCCTCGGCCAGCGGAATGAACGCCGCCGGCGAGATCAAGCCCTGTTCCGGGTCTTGCCAGCGCACCAACACCTCCGCCCCCAGGGCCTGGCCGCGCGCATCCACCTGCGGCTGATAATGCAACCGCAATTGCGCCGGAATGGCATGGCGCAAGCGCGCCTCCAGTCCGACCCGCTGCTCCAAGGCCTGCTGCATCGTGGGATCAA
>PWTO01000073.1 GCA_003562815.1 Chromatiaceae bacterium
ATATCGTCGAGCCCGCCGGTCGCCTCCTTGCGATAGCGAGCGATGAACGGCACCGTGGCGCCATCGTCGAGCAGATCGACAGCGGCCTGCACCTGCCGGGGATGACAGCCCAGCTCTTGCGAGATAACGGGAATAATCGCGCCCATGAGGCTATGTCACGTCTCCATTGATGCCAATAAGGCCGCGTATTGTAGACAAAGGCATGGCGGGCGTGACGCCGAGCCAAGCGCGCACCGACGGATTCAAGCGCAGCGCCAGCAACATCGCGATCCGTGCGCTCGTGCCGACTGCTCGCCACGCTAGCCCAAGCTGAGCCGCCGCAAGTGCCGACCCGACCAGCGCCGCGTGCTCGAAACCGCCTAGGCAGCGCAATGCCTGATAGGGGTCGGCCCACTCCAAGGTCTCGGCATGGCGCGCGAGGATGAGCGCGGTATCCGGGTCTTCGCGCTCGCCCAAGCCGCCGGCGTTCAACAGATGACGCCAGGCTCGATTGGTGATCTGCGCCCCCGTCCCTGTCCCGCCGCCTTGGGCCAAGAGCAACGCGACACCCTCCAGCTTGGCCCGCTCAACCGCCTGTCGCCCGGCACTCAGCGCCCGATCGAGCTGATGGCCATCCATCGCCGCCCCTAGGCGGCTGTCGAGCGTGCCCGGCCCGAGATCGAAACGTTGTGCCTGGGGATCGACCCGCGCCGCATGATGACGCCCGAGATCAAGCCTGGTCTGGGTGACTGAAGCGGCGAGATCGCGGTCTCGCGGTGCAGGACAGACGGGACAAAGGGGGGCTCGCGACATCGGCTCGCGAGCGCCGATTGGCCCGGAATCGCCTCCAGCGCCATTGACCGCTCGCGCGCTACCATGATCGGCAACCATGTCGAGCAGCCGAACCTGCATCGCGTCAGCCTGTCCAGCGCCATTGCGAACCGGTGCTGCGGGAACCGATAGCCATTGCGGCCACGCGGAATCAGTCCTCATACTATCGCCGTTCACCCGCATCGGCGGACACGATCGGCCTGAAAAGCTCAGGGAGCCAAGTGTATTTCTCACCATGAACCAGCAACGTTGCATCCTCATCACCGGCTGCTCAAGCGGCATCGGCCACCACTGTGCCCATGGGCTGGCGAAGCGCGGCTGGAAGGTCATCGCCTCGGCGCGCCAGCAGGCCGACGTCGAGCGCCTGCGGGCCGAGGGCTTGCTGGCCGTGCGCCTCGACCTGAATGACCCGGAGAGCATTGCCACCGGTCTCGACGAAGCCTTGGCACTGACCGATCAACGCTTGGATGCCCTGTTCAACAACGGCGCTTACGGGCTGCCTGGGGCGGTCGAGGACCTGACGCGCGAGGCGCTGCGCGCCCAGTTCGAGACCAACCTGTTCGGCTGCCACGACCTGACCCGGCGGGTGATCCCGATCATGCGCGCCCAGGGCCAGGGGCGCATCGTGCACAACAGCTCGGTGCTCGGCTTCGTTGCGCTGCCCTTTCGCGGCGCCTATGTCGCGAGCAAATTTGCGCTCGAAGGCCTCACCGACTGCCTGCGCCTGGAGCTGCGCGGCAGCGGCATCGCGGTGTCCCTGATCGAGCCGGGGCCGATCCTGAGCCGCTTTCGCGAGAACGCCTTCACCGCCTATCGGCGCCATATCGACCCGAGCCACAGTCCGCACCGCGAGACCTATCGACAGATGGAAGCCCGCTTGCGCACAGTGGGCGCGGCCCAACCCTTTACATTGCCGCCCGAGGCGGTGCTGCGCAAGCTCGTGCATGCGCTGGAGCGTCCACGCCCGCGCGCGCGTTACTTCGTCACCTTTCCGACCCATGTACTCGCTGCGCTGCGCCGCCTGTTGCCGGGCCGGGCGATGGACTGGGTCCTACGCCGGGCCTCGCGTGGGGGACGCGGCTAGGCTAGGCGGTCTGCTCGCTTGGCGTGCCCGCCGGCGCAAAAGGCGAGCGCAGCGCGACCGGCTGCGCCTCGGTTTGCGCGAAGTAGCGCGCAAGGAAGGTATCGAAATCGACGTCGTCATGAGCCTCGACCTGTGCCTGGCGCGCGCGCGAGTCAGCTGCGAGCTGCTGAAACAGCGCCGCGCGCGTCGGATCGAGTTCGAGCTGGCGAAAGCCCTCCCAATGTTGCTCGGTGAGTCGCCGCGCACAGTCGGCGAAGCCCTCGCCGCGCGCGCGCATCTCGGCCAAGACCCGTGCCGAGGGGGTCGCCTCTGGCTCGGCCATCTTCAACTGTTGCGCGCGTAGCGCGGCTTTGAAGGCGCCGTCACCGCCAGTATCCATCAGCTCGGCGAGCGGTTCCATCGCCGCGAGCACCTGCTGACCCCAGTCGCGTAACGCGATCGGACCCGCCGAGCGCTCCAGCAGCAAGCCCGGCTCGCGCCCGCGATGGGCGGCGAGCACTTCGTTGCTATCGATCCAGCGGCGCTCGCGCGGGGAGATCGTCGGGCTCGGCAGCAGCAAGCAGTAGAGCATGAACAGCGACAGGAAGTGCATCTGCTCAAGCTCGACGCCGAGCGGCTCGAACAGATTGACATCCACCGAGCGCAGCTCGACATAGCGAATCCCGCGCCGGCGCAGCGCCAGCGTCGGGAATTCCATCCAGTCGGTGAGCTGCTTCGGGCGCACGGTGCTGTAGTACTCGTTCTCGATCTGCAGCACATGGTCGTTCAACTGCTCCCAGCGACCGTTGACCTTGGTGCCGATCGATTCATAGTGCGGGCAGGGTGTGCGGATCGCCCAAGTCAGACTGCGGGTGTAGGCATCGAGGGTGTCGTAGTTGGCCTTGAGGCCGGTGCCCTCCTCCTGGCGATTCTGGTAGCCGATATCGCCCATCCGCAGCGAGGTCGCATAGGGATAATAGAAGGTGTTGGCATCGAACGCATCCAGGTCGGTGGTCGCGTCCTGCACGAAGCTCTTGCAGACCGCCGGCGAGGCGCCGAACAGATAGGGCACCATCCAACCCAGGCGCTGCAGGTTGCGCACCATGCCCATGTAGCCGGTGTTGCGGACCCCGGACAGGCCGTCCTGGCTGCCGCCCACCTCGGCCTGGAACGGACCCCAAAAGGCCTCCGGGAGCGAGAAATTGAAATGCACGCCGGCGATGATCTGCATCACCCGGCCGTAGCGATTGCCAAGCCCGCGTCGATAGACGGTCTTCATCTCGGCGGCATTCGAGCGGCCATAGCGCGCGAGCGGGATGTCGCTCCCGCCGCCGAGCACGCAGGGCATGCTCGCCGCCCACAGGCGCTCGTCACCGATGTGCCGAGAGACAAACAGATGCAGATCGCGCAGGAAATCGAGCACCGCCTGCGGTTCCGACAGGGCCGGCGTCACCAGCTCGACCAAGGCCTCCGAGAAGTCGGTGGTGATATGCGGATGGGTCAAGGCCGAGCCCAGCGCTGGTGCATGCGGCGTTTGCGCCACGCGCCCCTGCGGCGTCACGCGCAGGGTCTCTTTCTCCAGCCCAATCAGCGCCTGGGCGAGCAAGGCGCGGACGGTGGGATCGGCAACCATCCGCAGGCACCGCGCGGGTAAGGCGGCGAACGACATCGGCTCGGGCATGGGTCGCGGTCTCAGTCGCTCATGGCCGCGCGTGGGCGCTCACGCGCACCCCCCTGCAGAACGATCAGATCGGCCAAGATGCGAGCGGCCTCCTGGGTCAGGATGCGATCGATGACCTGCTGCTGTTTCTCCAAGGCCTCCTCATCCACATGGTCGGCATCCTCATCGACGGGTTCGATCCCACGCGCGCGCAGGAAATCGGCCTTGCGCTCCTTGAGCACTTGATCGCGGCGGTTGGACTCGGCACGCCGCTTGCGCTCGCTCAGCGAGACGCGATCCTGGGCCTCGATCTCGCTGAGCACGCGAGCCTGGGCGAAGAGCATGTTAAACCCATCGTCCTCGATGATGCGTTGCGCCGACTTGCGCTGCAGCCTCTCCAGATCGATCTCGGCCTTGACCTCGAACTTAGCCGGGCGGATACGCCCCCAGGGCAGCGCATTGTCGAGTGAGCGCTCGCCATGCTTGCCACCCTGTAGGCCCAGCTCGAAGCTGATATCGGGCTCAACCCCTTTCAACTGCGTGCTGGCCCCGCTGATGCGGAAGAATTCCGCCATGGTCAGGCGCAGACGCCCGAGCTGCGTATCATCCCCCGGGACGTAGCGATCGAGATCGATCAGCGTCTGTACCGTGCCCTTGCCGAAGGTCGATTCCCCGAGGATGATGCCGCGACCATAGTCCTGAATAGCCCCGGCAAAGATTTCCGAAGCCGAGGCGCTGTTGCGATCGACCAGCACGGCCAGCGGGCCGGTGTAGAAGATCGCCGGATCGGGGTCCACTTCAACCTCGATCTTGCCGAACGAGTCCTTGACCTGCACCACCGGCCCCTCCTTGATGAACAGGCCAGTCAGCTCCAGCGCCTCGGTCAATGAGCCGCCACCATTACCGCGCAGATCGATGATGAGTCCATCGATCTCATCGGCTTTGAGCTCATCGATCAACGCACGCACGTCGCGGGTGGTACTGCGAAAATCCCGCCGCCCCGCCGACTCGGCGCGAAAATCCCGGTAGAAGGCCGGC
>PWTO01000244.1 GCA_003562815.1 Chromatiaceae bacterium
GATGAGAATGATAACGCCACTCCCTGGGAACGGCCTCAGGTATTTAACAGGGTTGCACTAGACGGGAAGATCGGGGCGTTGCGGTGGCAGAAGGGACAAACGTCTGTCCAGCAGGATGCGTAGCACAAATATCCCGCCCTACAAGGGCAGGGCTTGTCGTTTAAGTCAGACGCCACCTGACTTGGCCAGCGACATCGGCACATTGGGGCTGGCTGGATTGACATCGACCCGTTGTTGGGCTGGCAAGACGACTAGATCCATGTCTTCCATGGGAATGGCGCCGAGCAGGGGCTCGTCTCCCATAATCATGGCGCCGGTGAAGCAGCGACGGTTCTTGAAGCGGATCTCGACCGGCCCGCAGTAGGGCACCCGGATGCGATGGCCGTTGGCGAGGGTGACTTCGCGCTGTTCGAGTTCCTTTAAATCGAGCTGGATAGCCAGATGTTCCGGTAGGCACAGATGCACGGCGCCGGTATCGACCAGGGCCACGGCCGTGACTGGGCTGAGGTCGCGATTGGTTGGGTTGGCAAATTCAAATGCGGTTCTGATGATGCCCATGGTTATTTTGATCCGTCGTCGGCTAGCTGGTTAGGCCATCATAGTCGCAACGGTGTCCGGCTCCCAAGCCAATGAGGCGCAGTCTAATCGGGTTTAACCGACTGCCAGGGGCTGTCGATGGCATCTAAAGGCAGGCGGGTTTGTGTTTTGATTCGCTCGTCGAGGGAGGCCAGCGTGCCACGAGGATGAGATGCACGTGTTGCACGCCTATGATCAACGCTGCGACGCCTTGACCCAGGAGCGGCGAACCCTCTGGGTGATGGAGCGGGGCTTTGTCAACGCACCGTTCTGGGATGCGAAGAAACGGGCGCTGAAGGCCACGGCGATCACGCGCATGAAGACCAATCTGTGCGTGGATTCAACCGAAGGATTGCCGATCGTCGAGCATCCCTGCAATGAGGGGGTGCGCTCGGACTTGCGCATCCGGCTGACCAGTTCGCGGGAGGAATGGCGTCTGATCCGCTATCGCACACCAGGGGGCAAGGAGCTGGAGCTGTTGACCAACGAGTTCAGCCTGCTGCCAGGTGTGGTCGCCTTCCTATATGGCCGGCGCTGGGAACAGGAGAAGACCCATGACAACTGGAAAAATGACTTCGCCGTGGCCAAGGCCTGGGGCAAGTCGCCGGTGGCCATCGCCAATCAGGCCGCTCTGGCGATCATCACCACCCTGCTGGTGCATCTGATGCTCGCGCGCTGCCTGCAGGGCGAGCCCGCTCGCGATGAGAAGGCGTTGCGCAAGCAGGATCGGCGACAGCGGGGCTCGCCGATCGGGCGCTCGGCACGGAGCTGTGCGCAGTTGGAACAGTTGCCGCAGTTTCTCGCCTCCAAGCGGAGCCCGGCCCTGCGCTATCGAGACGCCTTCGCCAACGTGGCAGAAGTGCGGCTGCTGCAGGAACCGCCCGGCTGCGAGAGCAACTATTGGTTACAGACGCTGATCTTGGACGAAGCGGTGGCCGATCAACGCGATGCGATTCTGACGGCAACCAACGACGCCGGCCTTATGACCCGCCCGGCCTGGATGCTGATGCACCCGTTGCCGCCCTATCAGCACTGCCTGCGCGCACCACTGCCGGTGGCGGAGTCCCTGGCACGGCGCATCATCAACCTGCCGAGTAGCGCGGGGTTGGCCTGAGTGCCTCTTTAGACGGTGATCAACCATGCAAGATTACGAAAAAGACATCATCGCCTGGGCTAACGAGCAAGCGCAATGGCTGCGGGCCGGGCGGTTCGACCTGCTCAAGCACCAAGACGCCAACCTCCCCGTGATCCAGTCGCCCACTGCCTACTGCTCGCGCCATGCTACCCTTGGCGAAGGCAGCCTCCTGATGCACGCCTGCCTAATCAACGCCAACGCCCGCATCGGCGCCAATTGCATCATCAACAGCCAGGCGCTGATCGAGCATGATGCCGAGATCGCCGATCACTGCCACATCGCCACCGGCGCGCTTCGCCATGCTGCGCCAACTAGAACTCAGCGCCGCGATGCACGACACCCTGATCGCCCACTGCCAGGCGCGCGGCATCGGTTTCTTCTCCACCGGTTTCGACATCCCAAGCCTGGACTATCTGGCCTCGCTCGGCGCCGAGCGTTTCAAGATCCCCTCCGGCGAGATCACCAACCTGCCCTATCTGCGCCATGTCGGCGCCTTCGGCAAACCGATCATCCTCTCCACCGGCATGGCCAGCCTCGGCGAGATCGAGGCTGCGCTCAAGGCGCTCGAAGCCGCCGGCACCCCGCGCAGCCGCATCACTGTGCTGCACTGCAATACCGAATACCCAACACCCATGGCCGATGTGAACCTGCGCGGCATGGTCACCATTGGCCAGGCCTTTGGCGTGGCCGTAGGCTACTCCGACCACACGCCCGGTATCGAGGTCCCCATCGCTGCTGTGGCCTTGTGTGCTCGTGTCATCGAAAAGCATCTGACGCTCGATCGCACCCTGCCCGGCCCCGATCACAAAGCCAGCTTGGAGCCGGACGCGTTCACCGCCATGGTGCATGCTATCCGCAACATCGAACAGGCGCTGGGCGACGGCATCAAGCTCCCGCGCCCCAGCGAGGCCAAGAACAGGCCCATCGCTCGCAAGTCGCTGGTCGCCGCTCGACCCATCCGCGCCGGCGAGCCCTTCACACCAGAGAATGTCATCGCCAAGCGCCCCGGCACCGGCCTCTCGCCGATGCGCTGGGATGACGTCATGGGGCGGTTTGCTGGGCGCGACTATACTAACGATGAGTTGATTGAGCTTTGAGGTATCACGCAGATGAAAGGTGAAGTCATGGCGATCATAGAAGCCGCGCCTGAGGGTGGTTACTGGGCCGTCTCGCCGGAATTTCCTGGTGCCAATGGACAAGGAGAGACCCTTGAAGAAGCACGCGCGAGTCTTCGTGCGGCCATTCAGTTGCTGATCGATGATCGGCTTGAAGATGCCCTCAGGGGATTATCACCGGATGCGATTCGAGAATCTCTGACCATCGCATGAAGCGACGGCTGCTTGAAAAACAGTTACGCCGAGCGGGTTGCTACCTGAAACGCGAAGGTGCCGAGCATGCTTTATGGATGAATCCAAAGACTGGCGTCACTGAAGCGATTCCTCGACACACAGACGTCAAGGAAGGATTAGCCAAGAAAATTTTGAGGAATCTGACGGAGCAATGAGCAAGCGAATCTGCGTCGTCAGCGGCACCCGCGCAGAATACGGACTGCTGCGCTGGGTGATGGAGGGCATCCGCCAGTCACCCGTGGAGCTGCAACTCATCGCCACCGGCATGCACCTCTCGCCCGAGTTCGGGCTCACCGATCGAGGCGATCGAGGCCGATGGCTTTCAGGTCGATCGCAAGGTCGAGATGCTGCTGAGTTCGGACACGGCGGTCGGTGTCACCAAATCCATGGGACTCGGCCTGATCGGCTTCGCTGACGCACTGGCGGACTTACAGCCAGATCTGATGCTGGTCCTGGGTGATCGCTACGAGATCTTCTCCGCTGCCGCTGCCGCGATGATCGCGCGCGTCCCCAGAAGACTTCTTGCAAGAAACCCAGACGCTGATGCTTGAGCACATGAGTGCGGAGGAACGCCTCAAGGGGCTCGATCCCGCCCTCATCGAGGCCTGGCTGAACAAGCAGCGGCGTGAGCATTAAGGAGCAAAAAAACAGTTGTGGTCTCGCCCGGTCCAGCGCGGCGGCTTGCCTCTGGAGCGCTGCGGCAAGCTCATCGTCGCGCGCCATGCCGAGGAACATGCGCGCCTGGCGACCCTCGAACGACGCGGGCGCGTCAATGGCGTCGAGGTCCAGCGCCTGGACGAGACCGAGACCCGCGCCCTGGAGCCGCGTGCGCGCACCTTTGGCCATGCCCTCTTCGTTCCCTCCACGGCCAGTGTCGATCCGATGCAACTGCTGGCCGCGCAGCAGGCCGATGTCATCGCCGCCGGCGCTACCCTGCTGTGCAATCATCCGTATCGCGCCCATCTGGGGGATAACCGCATCCAGGCTGGCCCCCGAGCGCCTCCAGGCCGGCACCCTCATCAACTGCGCCGGCCTCTACGCCGATCGGATTGCGCATGACGTCGGCTTTGGTCAGGCGTACAGCCTGCTGCCGTTCAAGGGCCTGTACCGCTATGCCGACCCCGGCACCGAGCCGCCGCGCATCCACCTCTATCCGGTGCCGGATCTGCATAAGATTGGGAGAGGCCGGATATGGCGTTGTACGACCACGAGAAACAGTAGGTGACAACCGATGGCAACGATGACTTTTGATGCCTTTCTCAACCAAGAACAGGACCGCAACCGCAGGCTGTTGTTGGCGCCGCTCAGTGAAACACCGCCTCCGGCGTCTCAGCGGTAAGGATGCGATCAGACCACTCCAGCAGCGTCTCGGCATCGGCCTCTTGGATTATAGTGGACCCCGAATTTAGGACAGCCATTTAAGTTATCCCTCGCGTCACAACGAGGCAAAGCACGATGACCGAGAGGAAGCGAAAGACGTTCACAGCGGCCTTCAAGGCGAAGGTTGGC
>PWTO01000145.1 GCA_003562815.1 Chromatiaceae bacterium
AGTATCCATGCGCAACGCGGTGCCCTGTTCGAGACGCTGGTGGTCTCGGAGTTGATCAAGCAGCGCTATAACCAGGGGCAACCGGCGGATTTGTACTTCTGGCGGAACAACACCGGCCAAGAAGTCGATGTCCTGTTCGAGGAAGGCACCGGCTTGCGCGCGGTCGAGATCAAGTCCGGTGCGACGTTGGTCAACAGCTGGCTGCGCGGCTTGCACCGTTGGCAAGCGCTGGTCGGTGACCGGGCGTTGCCGCCTTGGTTGATCTACGGTGGTGACGAGGCGTACCAGCGTGAGGGGATTGAGGTGATTCCGTGGCGCGCCGTGCTCTGAGCGGTTGACCATGCCAGCAATGTCCCTGCCAAATGATCGAGAGGCGCGTAAGATCGCGGAGGCGCGGATCAATGGTGACTCGCTGTAACGATCCCCTGACTCATCAGGAGCATTCCATGCTTGCTCTCAATCCAAATCTTGAACAGCGCTTGAACGCCACTGCGCAATCGCTCGGCATCCCCGTGCAAGCATTGCTTGACGAGGCCGTCCTGAGCTACTTGCAGGATTTGCAGGATGCTCAGACAGCCGAGGAGGTTTGCCGGCAGCTCGAGTCTGGCGAGGAAACAACAACACCCTGCGTTTGAAGTCGAGGTCTGCGATTACCATTAACCGGAGTGTGATCCATGACTTTTGAAAACACGGGAATTCAACGGAAACCAACTCACCCAGGAGAAATGCTGCGCGAAGATTTCGCTCCTGACTATGGGTTGAGCGTATCCGCCCTTGCGGAGGCGCTGGGTGTATCACGACAATCAGTGAATAAGCTCTTACGTGAGCGACGGGCGGTCAGCCCCGAGATGGCCATCCGCCTGGCCCGGCTCTTTGGTAACTCCGCTGAATTCTGGCTCAATGCTCAGCGTGCCGTTGATCTGTGGGAGGCGAAGCAGGCGCTTGCGTCTGAAGTCGCGCGCATTCGCCCGTTAAATGCCGCGTAAATTCACCGCGGATTCAGGGGCTGGCAGCGCCTGTTTGCTGTAGCGGCAGCCGCCTAGCGGTCGACCTGGGTGATGAACGGCCAGAGCTATGGCACCGGCTCAAAACAACGACTTCAAATCCACCCCATCATTGAGCTTCTGTAACATCGTGCGCAGCTTTTCAATGGCCTGTTCGCTGCGCTCGTTCGGGTCCCACACCCGGCCACCCCAGTGGTAGACGTCCTGTAACTGCGCGGCCAGCCGCTGCGGCTGTAACAGCTCGTAGATGCGGCACCATTGACCCTCGATGCGCAGTGAGAGTTGCGGGTTGAACAGATAATGGCCCTGCTTCCAGCGCTGGAACAGCTTGCGGTTGTAGGGCGCATCGCGGTTGATCTCGTTCTTGGACAGGATCGAGGAGATATAAGGGCGCTTCTTGCGCCGCTCGGGGACGATGGATTCCGGAAAATGCTCCAGCACCGCGGCGAAATCGGGCGCCGAGAGCAGCTGACGTCGGTACGCCCAACGCTCGCCGAGTCCCTGGTAGAACAGCACCATGGCGATACTGAGCATCAGGTATTCCATGAGCCGCTGATCGAGCTTGATCAGGCGGCCGTCGACCTGGATGTCGATGCTCGGTGGCGCTAGGCGCTCGAACACCCCCGGCAGTTTGGTGCGCGCGAAGCGTTCATCGGCGCAGGCCCGATCCAGGGCGATCTGAAAGGCGTTCAGCCCATTGCCGTCGACCAGGCTGGTGTCGGCGTCGCGATCCAGCAGCAGCTCGATCAGTTCGGCGTTGCCCATGCGACTGGCGATCATCAACGGGGTCTGGCCGAAGACGTTGCGGAAGTCGACGCCGTACTGATCCACCTCGCGCAGCACGCCGGTGGCATGCTTGAGCCCGTAGCTGAAGAAGTGCTTCTTCTCCAGCATCGAAAGCGCCTTGTCCGGCTGCTTGGCGGCCTTCAAGCCCTGCTGGAGCAGCCGATTCATCAGGCGTTGGTCGCGATAGACCAGGGCATATTCCAGCAGCGCGATGCCGGCCTTCTTCTCGCCCTGCTCGAGCGCCTTGTGCTCCAGCTCCGTGAGCGCGTCACCGCGCAGCACGGTCCAAGGCACCTCGCGCTGCTTGAGGATCTGTTCGCGGATGTCGGCGGCCTGCTCGTCCTTGCCCTGCAGCTCGAGGCGGTGGGCCTCCTTGCGCCATTCCTCCAGGCTCGAGGTCTGCTCCTCGACATCGTCGACGCCCTCGTGGACCTCGGTCAGCCCCAGCAGGGCGAGCAGGTGCTGTTTTGGCCGCGGCTCGATCAGGTACAGGTTCTTCACCGCGCGGGTCACGGCGACATAGAGCGCATTGATGTAGAACTTATAGATCTCCAGGGACTTGTCGCTCTTGTCGCGACCGCGGGCATAGCGCAGCTCGCCTTGCAGATCGGCCTCGCTCAGTTGGCCGGCGATGTCGCGAAAGCGTTTCTCCTCGCTGGAGAGGAAACCGTACAGCAGCACGTTCTCGTATTCCAGGCCCTTGGCCTCGTGGATCGAGAACACCAAGGGGGTGCGAAAGTGCTTGCGCACCTCGGCCTTCTGCTCCGGATGCAAGACCAGGATGGCGAAGCGTGCCGAGGCGGCGGTACGCCGGTCGAGGTCGCGCTTGATCTGCTCGCTATCCTGCAGCAAGCCGACGCGGCCGCGCGCCGGACCACAGCTGCGCACCAGATAGTTGCTCTCCTTGTCCACCGAGCCGAAGCGCGCATGCTTGATGTGCAGCAAGCGGTTGGCGATCTCGGTGACCTGGGGTGAATTGCGGAAGTTGGCGTTGAGGATGCGGATCAGCTCGGTGCCGGCCGCGGTCTTGGACACATCGGCCTGCTCGCGCCAGAACAGGGTCTTGACCTTGGACCAGGAAAAGAAGTTGGGATGGACGATCTGATTCGAGTCGCCACAGAGCAGGAAGCCGTTGCTGTCGCGCAGTGCGCGCAGGATCAGCAGCAGCTGCACGTTGGTCAGATCCTGCACCTCGTCGACGACGACGAAGTCATAGCGCGGCCGCACCCGCGCCAGCCAGGCGTGGCTGATCAGATTGGTGTCGAACCAGCCCTCCTCGTCGAGGAAGCGCAGATACTTCTCGAACAGGTCGTAGACGCCGGCGCGGGTCTCGGGCGGGTAGATCGACTGCTTCACGCCGAGGCCGAGATAGGCCTCACGGCTGAGGTAGGCGGATTCCGGATCGGTGCCGGTGATGGCGCCTTGAAACTCCTCGAACAGCTGGTGTCTATCCTTCAGAGCCTTGGGCAGGCGCTGACGCCCGGCCCAACCGGCGAACACCTGTGGCGTGATCTCCTTGCTCTCCGGCACCTGGATGCTCTCCAGATATTCGCGAAAGGAGAGGAAGTCGACCTGCTGATCCTCATTGGACCAGCCATTGGCGTAGTACAGCTCGCGGGCGTTCTGCACCAGGAAGGCCGAGCGGGTCACATAGAGGATGTCGCCGCTGGCATCCTTCATCTTCTCCAGCGTCAGCGCGGTCTTGCCGCTGCCGGCGGAGCCGATGATCACCAGCGGCGGTGACTGCTGATAGACCTGCTCCTGGTCGTCATCGAAGGACAGCACCTTGTCTAGCAGGTGGAAGCGCGGCAGGCTCGGATTCAGGTACGGCAGTTCTGGCGCCTGGTCGGCAACCTCTGCGGTCACTGAAGGGATACGCTCCTCATCGACCTGGACGCCACGGGCGAGGAAGCGGGATTTGTCGTAGGCATGCTGGGGGATGTATTCCAACAGCAGCGCACAGCGCTCGCCCTCATGGCGATAAAGGGAGAACAGCAAGCGATTGCTGCGGTCGAGCCGCGCGCGATAGAGGTTGTCGCCGATCTTCTTGACCTCGGCGGAGCGGAAGTCATCGGCGCTCAGGTGGGCGACGAGCTTGTCATAGCCAGGGATGGCGCTGGTGTTCAGGCCACGGTAGGTGAGAATCTTCATGGGCGTCCAAGGTGTCGGTGAGCAAGCCGGTCTCTTGCCGCGGTCATCCTACCTCAAGATCCGGCCGGCGCCCCGCTCCGGCGGGCGCCCGATCCAGCAAGCGGTCTGGGGTCAGGCTCCCTGAGCCCATCCTGCGTCTATAGCATCAATGTCTCAGTCACCACCGGCCCCAGTGCCGCCCACAGTCAGCGCGTCAACACGCAGCGTCGGCTGCCCAACCCCGACCGGTACGCTCTGGCCGTCCTTGCCGCAGGTGCCAACGCCCTCGTCGAGCTTGAGATCGTTGCCGACCATGCTGACGCGCGTGAGCACATCGGGGCCGTTGCCGATCAGGGTCGCGCCCTTGACCGGACGGCCGATCTTGCCATTCTCGATCAGATAGGCCTCGCTAGCCGAGAAGGTGAACTTGCCGGAGGTGATGTCGACCTGGCCGCCGCCGAAGTTGACCGCGTACAGCCCCTTCTCGACCGAGGCGATGATCTCGCCCGGATCATGGTTGCCGGCGAGCATATAGGTGTTGGTCATGCGCGGCATCGGCAGATGCGCGTAGGATTCGCGCCGGCCGTTGCCGGTCGGCGCCATGCCCATCAGGCGCGCGTTGAGCCGATCCTGCATGTAGCCGACCAG